>WFPZ01000122.1 GCA_015487335.1 Paracoccaceae bacterium | reverse complement strand
GCAGCACGCGCTGGCCCACTTCGGTGAGGTCGGCGATCACCGTTTCCTGGTCCTCCTCGAGGATCTCGGTGCCCACCGGCACCCTGAGCACGACGTCGTCGCCATCGCGGCCGGTGCGCTGCCGGCCCATGCCGGGCTGGCCGTTCTTCGCAAAGAAATGCTGCTGGTAGCGGAAATCGATCAGCGTGTTCAGCCCGTCCACCGCCTCGGCCCAGACGTCACCGCCGCGCCCGCCGTCGCCGCCGTCGGGCCCGCCGAATTCGATGTATTTTTCCCGCCGGAAGCTGACACAGCCCCCGCCGCCGCTGCCGGAACGGATGTGAACCCTGGCGAGATCGAGGAACTTCATGTCATGGCCTCTGGTTTGCCCGTGTCAGGCGATAGAGATATTCGGGCACATCCTCAAGCCTTGCCATGGAATGGAAACCCGCAGGACGGGAAAGCGGTTTCCTTCCCGAGGCTCGTCATGGCGCGCCCGTATCCGAAAACGTCTTTCCCGCTGCCCGCCCCGGGCGGGGTGCCGCTTTCGGCCGCGAACACAGCGGCGGGGCCGTCTGCGGGAACGCCCGCCGGCTCAGGTGCGCTCCCTGTCGCCGAGTTTTCTCACATAGGTCCAGGTCGGGACCTTTGCCCCCCGGGCCACCGAGAAGGCCTCGGCGTCGCCAAGGTATTCGAAGCCGGCGTTGGTCACCACACGGGCCGAGGCCGGGTTGTCCTGGAAGACCTCGGCGAACATGGTCCGGGCGTCATGGGGATTGGCCTCGACCATGGTGCGCACCGCCTCCGAGGCCAGACCGGTGTTCCAGAACGCAGGCGCCACCCAGAAGTTGATCTCGGACTGGTCGCGGTCCATCGGCTTGAGCCAGACCACCCCCAGCACCTCGGCCAGCCCGTTGGCCGAACCGTCCATCACCCACAGGTCCTCGCTGCGCTCCTTCGCCTGGGCACGGGCCACGTAGGCCTCGGCGGCGCCGGGGGGCAGAGGGTGGGGAATCGTTCTGGTTGCCTCGGCCACGCGCCGGTCGCCCATGTGCAGGGCCAGCAGCCCGGCGTCCGAGCGCCGCACCGGACGCAGGATGAACCGTTCCGCCTCTATGGTGGGCAGATCCGCTATCTGGTCGAGAATCATGCTTCCCCTCCTCTGAAGAGCACGAAGAGGACACGACCGGCGGCCTTCAGGCCCGTGTCCGCAACAATGTCTTTTCTTCCGGGCGACCGGCCGCCGCGGTTTCGTCCGCCTTTTCTCTCCTGGTGTCCGCCGCGCCTGGCGCGGCGGTATCGATCGATACCTGCCAGATGGCCATTGCATCCCGCGCCCGCAAGGCCCCGCCGGCCCGGTTCACGCGGGTTTCGATGCGCCGGGGCGCATGGAAAGAACGGGCATCTGCGCACAGCCGTCATGGCGGGTGTTCTTCCGAATGAAAAAGGGGACCGGCCTTTCGCCGATCCCCTTGGAAAATTGCCTGAGGTATTCGGCTACTCGGCGGCCTCCGTTACCGGAATCACCGAAATGAAGGTGCGGCCCTTGAAACCCTTGTGGAAGGTCACGGCACCCTCTTCAATGGCGAAGATGGTGTGATCCTTGCCCATGCCGACACCCTGGCCCGGCCAGTACTTCGTGCCGCGCTGGCGCACGATGATGTTGCCGGGAATGGCCCGCTGGCCCCCGAACAGCTTGACGCCAAGGCGGCGGCCGGCGCTGTCGCGCCCGTTGCGGGATGAACCGCCAGCTTTCTTGTGTGCCATGGCTCTCTACTCCTTCTCAGCGACCAGCTTCCTGGCCTGTTCGACCCAGCCCTCGCGCTCGATCCGGCCCTTGAACGAGAGTTTCTCGTCGATGGCAGCCACATCGGCCTCGGTCCAGGCGGCGATCTGTTCAAAGGTGGTGATCCCCGCCTCGTGCAGCTTCTTCTCCAGCGCCGGACCGACGCCCGAGAGCTTCTTCAGGTCATCCCCGGAAGCCTTGGCGGGCGCCTTCTTGGCGGCGGCCTTCTTCGGCGCCTCGGCCTTGGCCTCCGCCTTCTTCGGGGCGGCCTTCTTCGCGGCCGGCTTGGCGGCGGCGACGGCCGCGGCCGAAACCGAGCCCGCGCCCACGGCGGCCTTCACGCCCGTCTTCTCGGCGCCCTTCTCGAGGATGTCGGTAATCCGCACCACCGTCAGCTGCTGGCGGTGGCCCTTCTTGCGCTGCGAGCTGTGCTTGCGGCGGCGCTTGACGAAGTGGATGAGCTTCTCGCCCTTGATCTGGTCGATGACCTCGGCCTGAACGGCCGCGCCCTCCACCAGCGGCGTGCCCACCGTGGCGCCCACCATCAGCACTTCGTTGAACTGGATCTTTTCGCCGGCATCGGCTGCGAGTTTCTCGACGCGGAGTACATCCCCGCTCTGAACCCGGTATTGCTTGCCGCCGGTCTTGATGACCGCAAACATTGCATGTTCCTTCCTGCTTTCCGCGTTCTTCGGCCCCGGTTGCCCGGCGTTTTCCGGCAGATGCCGCCTCGAACAGCGCGCCCACGGGGGCGTCGATGATTCCACTCTCCAACCGGCGCGTGCCGGTCGAGATGGCGGCTTATCTTGGAATCACGCCCCCAAGTCAAGCCCGCAATCAAGATCCGGCAGCCGGAGAGAGGCCGCGGCGAAGGCATGCCCCCGCACGGGGGCCCCGCCTGCCCTCTTGCCGCACATCCGGCCATGGCGAAGGCAGCCCTTCGGCAACTGCCGGGGCAGGCATGGCCACCGGACCGGCGCCTACAGTTCGTCCGCCGAAAGGATATCGGCCGCCGCCAGCCCCAGGGCGTAGGAAATGCCCACATACATCCGGTCGAAGCCGGCAAACAGCGCCGCGTTCAGCGCCCGCCCCTCGGGGGTGCGCGACAGATCCACGTAAGTCTGCAGCTCCGCGTCGCTCAGCGGCCCGTAGGCCATCAGCAGATAGGCGCGCAGCCACTCCCGGGTGTCCTCGCGGATCGCTTCCTCCTGCGACCACACGTCGGCGAGGACTTCCCCCTCGTCGAGGTCGTCGCCCAGCGCCCCCCCTTCGGCCAGCCCGCGATAGAAGGCGAAATTGGCGTTCAGCGCCCCGGCCACGTTGTAGTCGATCAGCGCGTTGTCCTCGATGAACGCATCCAGCAGCGCAACCCGCGCCCCCCCTTCGGCCCAGGCCTGCGCGGCACGTTCGCGGGCCAGGGCCTCGATCTCTTCGTCCAGAAACGCCTTGCGGGCGCTGAGCTCCAGCCGGAGGATGCGCCGCCCCTGCTCGCTTTCGAAATACTCCAGGATCGGCGTCAGATCGCGGCCGCCCAGCGATTCCTCGATCCCGGCCAGGGCGACCCTGGTCATGCGTTCGGTGTCGTAGATGTCGTCCACCAGCGCCTGCCAGCGCCCCCCGGCCCGCCCCGGGAACATCTCGCCCGCCAGCACCTCGCCGTAGTCGAGCCCTTCGAGACGCATCACCTCGATGATCTCGGGCAGCATCAGGGCCTCGGCGAGGCGTTCGACCCCGGCACCGCCCTGCCCCCGCGCAGGCAAGGCCGCCAGCAGGCCGAGGATGAAGGCGTAAATGATCTGTCTCATGCTCTCTCCGCGCATTGCCTGGCGGCAGGGTAAGCGCTGATGGCGCCGGTTCCAAGCCCGCCCCCGCGGGAAAGGCCCGAAATCCGCTGCCGATGCCGCATTTTCCTGTTGTATGAACCGGCGGCATTTCCTAGATACACCATCGGTTCGACAAGGAGCCTGCGCGGAGAGGTGCCGGAGTGGTCGAACGGGGCGGTCTCGAAAACCGTTGACCCCGCAAGGGGTCCCAGGGTTCGAATCCCTGTCTCTCCGCCACTTTCCCTTCCGCCCCCGCAAGCCCTGCCCGTACGGGCCCGTTTCCGAAGTGCGCGCCCTGAGCGAATGCGGCTCAGGCCTCCAGCTCGGCGTCCCAGTAGAGGAAATCCATCCAGGTCTCGTGCAGGTGGTTGGGGGGGAACTTGCGGCCGATGTTGCGCAGCTCTTCCGCGCCGGGCCGGCGCGGCGGGCGGCGCAGGCTCATGCCCGCCTGGCGCAGGCTGCGCGAGCCCTTGCGCAGATTGCACCGCGAGCAGGCCGCGACCACGTTTTCCCAGCTGGTCACCCCGCCGCGGGCCCGCGGCACCACATGATCGAAGGTCAGCTCTCCGCGGCTGCCGCAGTACTGGCAGCGGAACTCGTCGCGCAGGAAGAGATTGAAACGGGTGAACGCCACCCGCCGCTGCGGCTTCACGTAATCCTTGAGCACCACCACCGAGGGAATGCGGATGGTGGTGGTCGGGCTGCGCACCACGGCGTCATACTCGGCCACGATGTCCACCCGCTCCAGCCAGGCCGCCTTGACCGCCTCCTGCCAGGGCCACAGCGACAGCGGGTAGTAGGAAAGCGGCCGGTAGTCGGCGTTGAGCACCAGCGCCGGATGATGGCGCAGCCCCCCCGGCTCTCGCACGAAGCTCGTCCTGAATTCGCCGTCCATGGGTGACTCCGCCCCCGCCCTGTCTGCCATGTCTTGACACCAGAGCGGGAGCCGCCCGCTCCGCCGTTGGGCCGACTATATATCGAGGCAGGCTCGAGGCAACCCCCAAGCTGTAGAGGCGCGCCCCGGGGCCTACCCCAGCCCCAGCTTGTCGCGCATGAAGGCCAGCGCCACGCTCAGCCCGTCGGGAGAGATACCGTGGCCGGTGCCCTTCATGACATGGGTGCAAACCTCGAATCCCGCTTCCTGCAGCGCGTCGGCCGCCTCGGGCAGGCTGGAGGGTGGCACCACTTCGTCCTGGTCGCCGTGGAGCAGCAGCACGGGGGGGCGGGCGCGCACCTCCCCGGCCAGGCGCTCGGGCCCCAGCAGCCGCCCCGAAAAGCCGACGATGCCGGCCACCGGGGCAGGCCGGCGAGGGGCCACGTGCAGCGCCATCATGGTGCCCTGCGAGAAGCCGAACAGGATCATCCGCTCCGGCCCCAGCCCCTCTTCGGCCAGCACGTCGTCGAGGAAGGCGTCCAGATCGGCGGCCGAGGCCTGCATCGATCGGGCCGCCGCCTCCTGCGAGGAGCCATCCAGCCAGGGGACCGGAAACCACTGATATCCCATCGGATTGTTCACGCAGCGCTCGGGCGCGTCGGGGGCGATGAACACCGTCCCCGGCATGTGCGGGGCCAGAGGCTCTGCCAGGCCCAGCAGATCGTTGCCATCGGCGCCATAGCCGTGCAGGAACACCACCACCTGCCGCCCCTGCCCCCTTGCCGGGCCCTTGCGGCCGTATTCCAGTTTCCGTGTCATCTGATCCCTTCCCGTTGCTTGCACACCCGGTAGTAGGCCCACGCAACCCGCGCCGCAACGCCCTGGCGTGCAGGCCGCGGTCTCGGCATCCTCCCGCTCACGGCAGCGCCCTCACCCAGGCCATGGCCTCGTCCACGCTCTCCACCCGCCGCACCTGGGGCTGGGGCGGGCGGCGGAGCATCGCCACCGGCAGGCCGAGTGCGCGCGCCGCCGTCAGCTTGGCCGCCCCGCCCGCGCCGCCCGAGTTCCTGACCACCAGCCATTCCACCCCGAGGCGGCGAAACAGCGCCACCTCCGAGGCCACCGAAAAGGGCGGCCGCCCGACAAGGAATTCGCCCCCCGCAAAGGGGAACGGCTCTTCGGCCCGATCGATCCGGCGGCAGATCACCCGGCGGCCGGAGAGACCGGCGAAACGCTCCAGCCGCTGGCGGCCGGTGGCAAGAAAGACGGTGGCG
>WFPZ01000121.1 GCA_015487335.1 Paracoccaceae bacterium | reverse complement strand
GTTCCGCAAAGGCCCCCGCGAAGGTTTCGCGAAGGCGGTTCTTCTGCACCTTGCCCATGGTGTTGCGCGGCAGCGCCTCCACCACGAAGATCCTCTTCGGCAGCTTGAACTTCGCCAGGCTGCGCGCGGCCCTGGCCAGGATGTCCTGCGGATCGGGGCTGCAGCCGGGGCGGGGCACCACGACCCCCACCACGCCCTCGCCGAAATCGGGATGAGGCACCCCGATCACCGCGCTTTCCAGCACGTCGGGGTGGGCGTCCAGCACCTCTTCCACCTCCTTGGGATAGACGTTGAAGCCGCCGGTGATGATCAGGTCCCTGGCCCGGCCGACGATCACCACGTAGCCGTCCTCGTCGATGTAGGCCAGGTCGCCGGTGATGAAGAAGCCGTCCTCGCGCAGCTCGGCGGCGGTCTTTTCCGGCATCTGCCAGTAGCCCTTGAACACGTTGCGCCCGCGCACCTCGATGATGCCGATTTCGCCGTCGGGCAGGGTCTCGCCGGTTTCGGGATGGGTGATCTTCAGCTCCACCCCGGGCAGGGGCGGGCCCACGGTGCCGGCCTTGCGCGGGCCATCGTAGGGGTTGGAGGTGCTCATGTTGGTCTCTGTCATCCCGTAGCGTTCGAGGATGCGGTGGCCGGTGCGCTCCTCGAAGGCGCGGTGGGTCTCGGCCAGAAGCGGCGCCGAGCCGGAGGTGAACAGCCGCATGTGCCCGGCCAGATCGCGGGTGAAGCGGGGATCGTCCAGCAGCCGGGTATAGAAGGTGGGCACCCCCATCATGGCTGTGGCGCGCGGCAGGGCCTCGATCACCTGGTCGGTGTCGAACTTCGGCAGGAAGATCATCGACGCCCCGGCCAGCAGAACGCAGTTGGTGGCCACGAACAGCCCGTGGGTGTGGTAGATCGGCAGGGCGTGAAGCAGCACGTCCGTGCCCGAAAAGCGCCACTCGCGGGTCAGCACCTCGGCGTTGGAAAGCAGATTGTCATGGGTCAGCATGGCGCCCTTGGAGCGGCCGGTGGTGCCCGAGGTGTAGAGGAAGGCGGCCAGATCGTCGGGGCCGCGCGGCACGGTCTCGAAGCGGGCGGGCATTTCCGCCGCGATCCTGGCGAAGCTGCCGGTGCCGTCGGCGGCCAGCGTCAGCAGCCGTGCCCCGGCGTCTGCCGCCACGGGGGCCAGCGCGGCCTCGCTTGCGGGGTCGCACAGCAGCACCCGCGCGCCGGCGTTTTCCACGAAATAGGCCACCTCGGACGGGGTGTAGGCGGTGTTGAGAGGCAGAAATATCACGCCGGCGCGCACCGCCGCGGCATAAAGCGCCAGCGCCTGCGGCGACTTGGCCACCTGCACCGCAAGCCTCTCGCCGGGCTTCAGCCCGAGGCTGCCCAGCGCGTTGGCGTATTGCGCGGCCAGATCGAGAAACCGGCGATAGCTGAAGCGCGCGCCACCGGGAAGTTCGAGGAAGGTCTTGTCGCTGTCGCCGTGCGGTGCGAAAAGCGCGTCGTAAAGCTGGTTTGCCATTCCAGTGCCCCTGGCTGTCTGTCGCATGTATCCATTGCATCCCGCAGATGACCGGATTCGCCCGGGCGTGCAACAGCGGCGCGGGTGAGTGCCCGGGCGGGCGCATGTCCGGCCCGCGGCGCGCCTCGGGCAAGGCGGATGCAGTCCGCCATGGCATGATCAGGGGCGCGGCGGGGCGGGAGATCCGTCAGATGGCCGGGCTGTGGCCGGCCTCGGACATGGCGTAGGCGTCGAAATGGCGGGCGATCATCCGCGCCAGCGGCCGCCCGTGGGGCAGGATGTCCAGCCGTTCGTCGGTGAGTTCCACCATGCCGGGAAAGGCCTCTTCGACGCCGGAGACGATTTCCTTCAGCCTGGCTACGGACACGCCCACGTCTTTCGCCACTCCGGCGAAGGAGAGGCCGAAATCGCACATCAGCGCCTCGATGATGCGGCCGCGGATGCGGTCGTCTTCGGTGAAGGCGTGGCCGCGCGTGGTGGCCAGCCGGCCCTCGCGCACCGCCGCCTGGTAGCCCGAGGTGGACGGGTTGTTCTGCGCATAGCCCTGCCGGTAGCGCGAAATCGCCGAGGCGCCGATGCCGACCAGGGTGTCGGAGGTGTCTTCCGTGTAGCCCTGGAAGTTGCGGTGCAGCCGGCCTTCGCGCCGGGCCACCGCCAGCCCGTCCTCGGGGCGGGCGAAATGGTCGATGCCGATCTCCTCGTAGCCGTCCCAGACGAACAGCTTTCGCGCCGTCTCGAACAGCGCGAGGCGCTCTTCGGGAGTGGGCAGGGCATCGGTGGGAATGAGGTTCTGCCGCTTGGCCATCCAGGGCACATGGGCATAGCCGTAAAGCGCAACCCTGTCGGGCGAGAGGCTGAGCACCTTCTGCACGCTCTCGGCGATGCGCTCTTCGGTCTGGTGGGGCAGGCCGTAGAGGATGTCCATGTTCAGGCTGGTGATGCCGCGGGCGCGGATCGCCTCGACGGCGGCGCGGGTTTCCTCGTAGCTCTGGGCCCGGCCGATGGTATCCTGGATCTGGGGGTCGAAATCCTGCACGCCGATGGAGGCGCGGTTCATGCCCGCTGCAGCCAGCGCGTCAAGGCGCGCCTCGTCAATCTCGTTGGGGTCGATCTCCACCGAAAACTGGGCGCCTTCGGCCAGAGGCGCCATGGCGAAGATCGCCTCGGCCAGATCGCTCATCAGCGCGGGCGAAAGCAGCGTCGGCGTGCCGCCGCCCCAGTGAAGATGCTCGATCTCCACCCCGGGGGCGAGCAGCCCGGATACCGTGCGCAGCTCCGACTTGAGCGATTCGACATAGGTCTCCACCGGAGACAGCGTGGCGGTCCCCTGGGTGCGGCAGGCGCAGAACCAGCACAGCCGGCGGCAGAACGGCACATGCACGTAGACGGACATCCGCGCGCCGGCCGGAATCGCCTTGATCCATTGGGCCGTGACTCCCGGATCGACCGCGTCGGAGAACTGCGGCGCGGTCGGGTAGCTGGTGTATCTGGGCACGCGGGCGTCAAAAAGCCCCAGCCTGCGGAGTTGCGACATGGTTGACATGCGGCTACCTATTCTTGAAAGGCAGGCAGACTGCCTTGATCCAGATCAACTGTAGCGCGCGCCCATGAATGCCCCTGCCTTCACCGACAACCGCGATTGCGGAACCTGCCCGATACGCCACCGGGCAGTCTGCGCACGCTGCGAGAAAGAAGAACTCGAATATCTGGAGACGATCAAGTACTATCGCTCCTACGAGGCCGGTCAGCCCGTGGTCTGGGCGGGGGACCAGCTCGATTTCGTGGCCTCCGTGGTGGTCGGCATCGCCTCGCTGACCCAGACGATGGAAGACGGCCGCACCCAGATGGTGGGGCTTCTGCTGCCGTCCGATTTCCTTGGCCGGCCGGGCCGGTCGGTGGCCAGCTTCAACGTCACGGCGATTTCCGATCTCACCCTGTGCTGTTTCCGCCGCAAGCCGTTCGAGCAGCTGCTGCGCAGCTCGCCGACAATCAGCCAGAGGCTGCTGGAGATGACCCTGGACGAGCTTGACGCGGCGCGCGAGTGGATGCTGGTGCTGGGGCGCAAGACGGCGCGCGAGAAGATTGCCAGCCTGCTGGCGATCATCGCCCGGCGCAACGCCCAGCTGCATCCGGGCCAGACACCGGAAGAGACCACCTTCATCCTGCCGCTGACCCGCGAGGCGATGGCCGATTATCTTGGCCTGACGCTGGAGACCGTCAGCCGCCAGATCTCGGCGCTGAAGAAGGAAGGAATCGTGGAGCTGGAGGGCAACCGCCGCATCCTGATTCCGGATTTCGGGCGCCTGCTGGCCGAAACCGGTGATGACGCCGATGGCGGCATGCCGGCCTGAGCCGGCCGCGCGCCCCGTCAGTGGGCCATCAGCATCGGCACTTCCGAGATCTGCAGCATGTTGCGCGTGGCGCCGCCGAGAATCGATTCGCGGAAACGCGAGTGGCCATAGGCGCCCATGACCAGAAGATCCGCCTGCTGGTCGCGCACATGGCGGGCGATCACGTCGGAAACCCGCGGCATCGTCTTGGCCAGCACCGACACCTCGACGTTCACCCCGTGACGCGACAGCATCTGCGACAGCGCGCCGCCGGGGTCCGACCGGTCGGGCGCGTGCGGCGGCGGATCGACGATGCAGACGTTCACCACCTCCGCTGCCTGCAGAAAGGGCAGGGCGGCGCGCACCGCGGTGAGCGCCTCGCGGCTTTCGTTCCAGGCCACCACGATACGCCTTGCCGGATCGGGCAGCGTGCTTTCGTCGGGCACAACCAGCACCGGCACGCCGGCGTCGAAGAGGGAGGATTCGACGATCGCCTCGTTTTCGTGGGTGCGCCCTTCGCCATAGGGCTTGGGCAGCACCACCACGTCGGCAAAGCGGATGTGATGGGCGAGAAACTGCGGCAGCCCGGCCGACTGGGCCGTCATCCCCTGGGCGGCCCATTTCAGATCGCGGCCCTCGAGCAGATCGTCGACCTTCTTCTCGAGCTCCCGGGCCTCCCTTTCGGCCTCGGCGAGGTTGTTCTGGATGGTCATGGCGCTGGCGCCGGTATAGTAGAAGCCCGGCTGCGTGCGGTCGATGCCGAGGCAGAGCACGTCAAGATGCCCGTCCTCGCGCCGGGCCAGCTCGGCGGCAGCCTCAAGTGCGGCGCCGTCCACCGCAAGGTCGGTGATCACGGACACGACTGTCTTGTACCCCATTCGCACTCTCCTCCTCCCGCGGGAACCGCATGCGACCAATATTCGCATGTGATCATGCTTGCGCTTTGACCTCGATCAACCGACACATCACCGAAATTTGACATGGATCAAAGCGAGGCCGTCAGGGGGCGGCCACATACGGACTGTCGAACCGGGTTCAGACGACACGTGATCTGTGCCCGGTGAGGGAATGAAGGGACGCGCAATGTGGAATGTTGTGAAACTGGTGGTCCTGGGGCTGGTCACGCTCGCGGCGGCGATTGCTGCCAACTATGCGCGTGATCTGGCTTATCAGGTTCATGCCATCATCGTGATGCTCGTGGCTGGCGGGCTGTTTCTGTGGACTGTCCGCCGGACGGATGAACCGCTGCCCCCGCCGGAGCCGGGATACCTGGACGGAGTGGTCCGTGCAGGCGTGATCGCGACGGCCTTCTGGGGGATCGTCGGGTTTCTCGTCGGGGTCTTCATCGCATTCCAGCTTGCGTTCCCGTCGCTCAACTTCGAGTGGCTGCAGGGGTATGGCAACTTCGGGCGGTTGCGCCCGCTGCACACTTCGGCGGTGATCTTCGCCTTTGGCGGCAATGCACTGATCGCAACCTCGTTCTACGTGGTGCAGCGCACCTGTGCGACGCGCCTGTGGGGCGGCAATCTGGCCTGGTTCGTGTTCTGGGGCTACCAGCTGTTCATCGTGCTGGCGGCCACCGGCTATCTGCTGGGCGCGACCCAGTCCAAGGAATACGCCGAGCCCGAGTGGTACACCGACATCTGGCTGACCATCGTCTGGGTGGCCTATCTGGCGGTGTTCCTCGGCACGATCTACCGGCGCAAGGAGCCCCACATCTACGTGGCCAACTGGTTCTACCTGGCGTTCATCGTGACCATCGCGATGCTGCACATCATCAACAACCTGTCGCTGCCGGTGTCGATCTTCGGCTCCAAGTCGGTGCAGCTGTTTGCCGGCGTTCAGGATGCGATGGTGCAGTGGTGGTACGGCCACAACGCCGTGGGCTTCCTGCTGACCGCCGGTTTCTTGGGCATGATGTACTACTTCGTGCCCAAGCAGGCCGAACGCCCCGTCTACAGCTACAAGCTGTCGATCATCCACTTCTGGGCGCTGATCTTCCTGTACATCTGGGCCGGTCCGCACCACCTGCACTACACCGCGCTGCCCGACTGGGCGACGACGCTGGGCATGGTGTTCTCGGTGATCCTGTGGATGCCCTCCTGGGGGGGCATGATCAACGGCCTGATGACGCTCTCGGGCGCCTGGGACAAGCTGCGCACCGACCCGGTGATCCGGATGATGGTGATCTCGATCGGCTTCTACGGCATGTCCACCTTCGAAGGGCCGATGATGTCGATCCGCGCGGTGAACTCGCTGTCGCACTACACCGACTGGACGATCGGGCACGTGCACTCCGGCGCTCTGGGCTGGAACGGCATGATCACCTTCGGCGCGCTCTACTTCCTTACCCCGCGGCTGTGGGGGCGTGAGGGCCTCTACAGCCTCAAGCTGGTCAACTGGCACTTCTGGCTGGCGACCCTTGGCATCGTGCTCTATGCGGCCTCGATGTGGGTGAGCGGCATCATGGAGGGCCTGATGTGGCGCGAAGTGGATGCCAACGGCTTCCTGGTGAACTCCTTCGCCGACACCGTTGCCGCCAAGTTTCCGATGTATGTGGCCCGGGCCCTGGGCGGGGTGTTCTACCTCACCGGTGCGCTGATCATGTGCTACAACCTGTGGATGACCGTGCGCAGGTCTCCGGCGAAAGCCGAAACCCCTGCCATGGCTCCGGCTGAATAAGGAGGGCTGGAAACATGGCCATTCTCGACAAGCACAAGGTCATCGAGAAGAACGCTACGCTTCTGCTGGTCTTCAGCCTGCTGGTGGTGTCGATCGGTGGACTGGTGGAAATCGCTCCGCTGTTCTACTTGCAGAACACCATCGAGAAGGTGGAGGGCATGCGCCCCTACTCGCCGCTGGAGCTGACAGGGCGCGACATCTACCTCCGCGAGGGCTGCTATGTCTGCCACAGCCAGATGATCCGCCCGATGCGCGACGAGGTGGAGCGCTACGGCAACTACTCGCTGGCGGCGGAATCGATGTACGACCATCCGTTCCAGTGGGGCTCCAAGCGCACCGGCCCGGATCTGGCCCGCGTCGGCGGCAAGTATTCGGATGAGTGGCAGGTGGCTCACCTGGTGGATCCGCAGTCGGTGGTGCCCGAGTCGATCATGCCGAAATACGGCTTCCTGCTGGATCGCGAGGTCACTCCGGAATACATCGAAGAGCGCCTGCTCACCGACCGCGCTGTGGGGGTGCCCTATACCGACGAGATGATCGAGAACGCCCGGGCGGACTTCCTTGCCCAGGCCGACCCGGACAGCGATTCCGAGGGGCTCCTGTCGCGCTATCCCAAGGCGCAGGTGCGCAACTTCGACGGCCGGCCGGGGATTTCGGAAATGGACGCCCTGATCGCCTATCTGCAAATGCTCGGGACACTGGTCGATTTCTCGACCTTCGTTCCCGACGAGAGCCGCTGAGGAGGGCGTGATGGATACCTACGAACTCCTGCGCGACATTGCCGACAGCTGGTTTCTGCTGTTCCTGTTCTCGTTCTTCGTCGGCTGCGTGATCTGGGCTTTCCGGCCGGGCAGTACGGAGGCCTACAAGGACACGATCAACATCCCCTTCCGGCACGATGACATGCCGGCCAGCGAACCCGCCACCGTCTCTGCCGAAAAGGAGGCATCGTAATGGCCCGGAAGCCTGAAAAGAAAAAGCAAGAGCCAGAAACGACCGGCCACAGCTGGGACGGCATCGAGGAATACAACAACCCACTTCCGCGGTGGTGGCTGTGGATCTTCTACCTCACCATCATCTGGGGCATCGGCTATACCATCGCCTATCCGGCCTGGCCGCTGATCAACGGGGCCACGCCCGGCCTTCTGGGCTGGTCGTCTCGGGGGGAAGTGGCCGAGGAGATCCAGCGCTTCAAGGAGAAGAACGCCGAGATCGAGGCGAAGCTGGCCTCTGCGGACCTGACAAGGCTGTCCGAGGATCCCGAGCTGATGAGCTATGCGATCAATGCCGGCGCCGCCGTGTTCCGCACGAACTGCATCCAGTGCCACGGTGCGGGCGGGCAGGGGGCCGTCGGGTTCCCGAACCTTCTGGATGACGACTGGCTGTGGGGCGGCGACATCGAATCGATCGCCTACACCGTCCGCAACGGCATCCGCAACGAAACGGACGATGCCCGCTATTCGGAGATGCCCAAGTTCGGCGAAATCCTCGAGGAAGAGGAAATCGACCAGGTCGTCAACTACGTGCTGTCGATTTCCGGTCAGGAGTACGACGCCGAACAGGCGGCGCTCGGGGCCCCGATCTTCGAGGAGAACTGTGCCGCCTGCCACGGGGTGGACGGCAAGGGCAACCGTGATTTCGGCGCGCCGAACCTGACGGACGCCATCTGGCTCTATGGAGGAGATCCCGAGACGATCAAGGAAACCGTGACCTACAGCCGCTTTGGCGTGATGCCCGCCATGGGCCTGCGCCTGAGCGATGCGCAGGTCAATGCAGTTGCGGCCTATGTGCACCAGTTGGGAGGTGGTGAATAGGCCAGACGAGATCCGGGTGTTTCCAGCCCCCGGATAGGCACCGACCCCTGATCCTGTTCGCGCGTTTCTTCGGGGTCGGTGCCGCTCCTCACTGAGGCGGCGGTGTGGCGAAAGCCGCACCGTCGTTTCACCTGACAGGCGGACCATGGGTTGCACGCGGCTTGCGTGCCGCCCTGCGACAATTCTCGCAGTCCGCATCATGTTGAATAAGGGGCTTCTTGACTTAAGTCAAAGCTGCCATTGCGCTGGATCGGAAATAACCGGGCCACGCGAACAGTGAACGGACGAATCCGAACATGTCTTCTGAAGAACGCCCGGCCTCTCTTTACGCGCCACAGGAGCCGATCTTCCCGCGCCGGGTAAAGGGCCGGTTCCGCACGCTCAAGTGGTGGATCATGGCCATCACCCTGGGCATCTACTACATAACCCCCTGGATTCGCTGGGATCGCGGCCCGAACCTGCCCGATCAGGCGGTGCTGGTGGATCTGGCCGGGAGGCGGTTCTTCTTCTTCTGGATAGAAATCTGGCCGCAGGAATTCTACTTCGTCGCCGGTTTGCTGATCATGGCCGGGCTGGGGCTGTTCCTGTTCACTTCCGCGCTGGGCCGGGTATGGTGCGGCTATGCCTGCCCGCAGACCGTCTGGACGGATCTCTTCATCCTGGTCGAGCGCTGGATAGAAGGGGACCGCAACGCGCGTGTCCGGTTGTGGAAATCCAGGTGGGACTTTCGCAAGATCCGGCTGCGGCTTGCCAAATGGACGATCTGGCTGCTGATCGCGATGGCCACCGGCGGGGCTTGGGTGTTCTATTTCGCCGATGCGCCCACGCTGGCCCGCGACCTGGTGACGCTGAACGCCCATCCGGTGGCCTATACCACCGTTGGTCTGCTGACCTTCACCACCTTCGTGTTCGGCGGATTCCTGCGTGAACAGATTTGCATCTACATGTGCCCCTGGCCGCGGATCCAGGCGGCGATGATGGATGAGGACACGCTGACCGTCGCCTACCGAGAATGGCGAGGAGAGCCTCGCGGCAAGCTGCGCAAGGGCAAGCTGGACCCCAATCAGGGCGACTGCATCGACTGCATGGCCTGCGTCAACGTTTGCCCGATGGGGATCGACATTCGGGACGGGCAGCAGATGGAGTGCATCACCTGCGCCCTGTGCATCGACGCCTGCGACGAGGTGATGGACAAGATCGGCAAGCCGCGCGGGCTGATCGACTACATGGCCTTCACCGACGAGAAGATCGAACGCGAGGGCGGCAAGGCCCCCAGCATATGGAAACACGTGTTCCGGCCGCGCACCATGATCTACACCGCCCTGTGGAGCGCCTTCGGCATCGGCCTGATCGTTGCGCTGTTCGTGCGTCCCGAGATCGACATGTCCGTCGCGCCGGTGCGCAATCCTCAATACGTGATCCTCTCGGACGGGTCGATCCGCAACACATATGATGTGCGTTTGCGCAACAAGAACGGCGAGGACAGGGTCTTTGAGCTTTCGATCGTATCGGACCAGCCGCTGACCATGAGGCTCGAGGGCGAAGAGGGGCTTTCCGTCACCGTGCCCGCCGATTCGACGAAACGGCAGAGGGTATATATCGTTGCCCCGCCGGACAGCCCGGCCGCCCGTGCCGAAAGGGTGCCTGTCCGCATCTGGGTCGAGGATACGACCAGTGGCGAACGCGCCTACAATGACACCGTGTTCAACGGGAGAGGAAAATGAGTGACAAAGCCGCGAAGGAGCTGACGGGAAAGCACGTTCTGTTCATGGTGCTGGCCTTCTTCGGCGTGATCATCGCCGTCAACTTCACCATGGCCTACAAGGCGGTCTCGACCTTCCCGGGCCTTGAGGTGAAGAACGGATATGTCGCCAGCCAGAACTTCGACAAGGAGCGCGCCGCGCAGCTGGCGCTTGGCTGGACGGTCTCGGCAAATCTCGAAGGGCAGCAGTTGCGGCTGAGCATCGTGGACCGTGACGGCAACCCGGTGCAGCCGGCCGAACTGACAGCCATCCTCGGCCGGCCCACGGTGGTAAAGGACGACCAGGAGCTGGAGTTTTCCTTCGACGGCCAGATCTACACCGCGCCGGTGCGCACCGCCCCCGGCAAGTGGAACCTCCGCCTGACCGCCCTGGCCGAGGACGGCACGAAGTTCCGCCAGCGGATCGTCCTGTACGCGAGCGACTGATCATGCCCGAGGCGCCCCGCATCTCTGCCTGTCCGGCCTGCGTTGCGGCGCCTTCGGCCGAGCAGGTTGCCGAGGCGCGCCGGAGTGCGGAAAAGGACCGCGCGCGGATCATGCTGTCGCTGCCGACAGCCCATTGCGCGGCCTGCATCTCGGCGGTGGAGCACGGGCTGGAGGCGGTCCCCGGCGTGCGTTCGGCCCGGGTGAACCTCACGCTGAAGCGGGTCAGCGTGGATGCCGATGCGGGGGTGACGGCCGAGCAGCTGATAGAGGTGCTCAAGGGCATCGGATACGAGGCGCACGAGCTTGACTCTTCCTCGCTGTCGATGACCGAAACCGACCGTCAGGGCAGGGCGTTGCTGATGCGCCTTGCCGTGGCCGGTTTCGCCATGATGAACGTGATGCTGCTTTCGGTGGCGGTCTGGTCCGGGGCCTCGGACGCCACGCGCGACCTGTTCCACTGGATTTCCGGCATCATCGCCCTTCCGGCCATCGTCTATTCGGCCCAGCCGTTTTTCGCCAAGGCCTGGTCGGCGCTGCGGGTGCGCAGGCTCAACATGGATGTGCCGATCTCGCTGGCGATCATCCTCGCGGCCGGCCTTTCCATCTACGAGACATCGCAAAGCGGCGAAAACGCCTATTTCGACGCGGCACTGTCGCTCACGTTCTTCCTGCTGGCAGGGCGCTACCTGGATTACCGCACCCGCCGCGTGGCGCG
>WFPZ01000120.1 GCA_015487335.1 Paracoccaceae bacterium | reverse complement strand
TCGAGGGGCTGGTGCACGTCTCGGAAATGTCCTGGACCAAGAAGAACGTCCATCCCGGCAAGATCGTCTCCACCTCCCAGGAGGTCGAGGTCATGGTGCTGGAGATCGACCCGGCCAAGCGGCGCGTCTCCCTGGGGCTCAAGCAGACCCAGCGCAACCCGTGGGAGGTTTTCGCCGAAACCCACCCGGTGGGGACCGTGGTCGAGGGCGAGGTCAAGAACATCACCGAATTCGGCCTGTTCATCGGCCTCGACAACGATATCGACGGCATGGTCCACCTCTCCGACCTGAGCTGGGACCAGCGCGGCGAAGAGGCGATCAAGAACTACCGCAAGGGCGATATCGTCAAGGCCGTGGTCACCGAGGTGGATGTCGAGAAGGAGCGCATCTCGCTTTCGATCAAGGCGCTGGGCGGCGATGCCTTTGCCGAGGCGATTGACGGGGTCAAGCGCGGCTCGGTCATCACCGTCACGGTGACGGCCATCGAGACGGGCGGCATCGAGGTGGAATACGAGGGCATGAAATCCTTCATCCGCCGCTCGGATCTGTCCCGCGACCGGGCCGAACAGCGCCCCGAGCGCTTCCAGGTGGGCGACAAGGTGGATGTGCGGGTCACCAACATCGACCCGAAAACCCGCCGTCTCGGCCTGTCGATCAAGGCTCGCGAGATCGCCGAGGAAAAGGAAGCCGTGGCGCAATACGGCTCCTCCGATTCAGGGGCCTCGCTGGGCGATATCCTCGGGGCGGTGCTCAAGAACACCGAGAAGGAATAGGCCTTCCTCTCGTATCGTCGAAACGCCCCGCGGCCGGCAATGGCCGCGGGGTTTCATTTTGAGACCGTTCTCCGGGAAACCGCCCCGAATCAATGGTTTCGCCGTAGCGGAAAATGCCACCCCGCCGCCGTTTCGCGCGCTCTTGGCCCCCGGAAAGAGCCGGAGAAGGGCAGATTCGGCAGGTGGTGCCGGTTTTCTGCCGGGGATGTGACGGTTCCTGTTTGTGCAAGGCGCGAAAGTTCATATAGTCGCAACGGTAGTGACGCTGTCGAACTGTTTGCGCCGAAAAAGTTTATACAGGGGGGATAGCAGGAATGATCCGGTCGGAGCTGATCCAGAAAATCGCGGATGAAAATCCTCATCTCTATCATCGCGACGTCGAGCGCATCGTGAACACGATTTTCGAAGAGATCATCGAGGCGATGGCCCGTGGCGACCGGGTGGAACTGCGCGGATTCGGGGCGTTCTCGGTGAAGAAGCGCGAGGCGCGCATCGGCCGCAACCCGCGCACCGGCGAAAGCGTTCAGGTGGAGGAAAAATACGTGCCCTTCTTCAAGACCGGCAAGCTTCTGCGAGACCGGCTGAACGGCAAGCAGGAATGACGGCGTGCGCTACCTTCGCTATGCCTTTCTGGCGGTTGTCGCCATTGTTCTGATCACCGTGGCCCTGGCCAACCGCGAGCCGGTGACGTTGCGTCTGCTCACCGACGATCTGGCCGCCGTCACGGGAATTCGCAACCAGGTCACGCTGCCGCTGTTTCTGGTGATCTTCGGCGGGGTGATCGCCGGGCTGGTGATCGGCTTCGTCTGGGAGTGGCTGCGCGAGCACAAGCACCGCGCCCAGGCCGCCGCCCAGCGCCGCGAGAAGGAAAGGCTGGAGCGCGAGCTTGGCCGGCTGAAGCAGAAAGAAGGCGGGCAGAAGGACGATGTGCTGGCGCTGCTTGAGACCTGAGCCGGGACGCGCTAGGTGCGGCGCATGGAAAATTCTGTCCGGGTAAAGATCTGCGGCCTGACCGACGCGCAGGCCCTGCGCGCGGCGGTAGAGGCGGGCGCTGCCTATGTGGGCTTCGTCTTCTTCGCGCGCTCGCCGCGCAACCTCGGCGTGGCGCGTGCCGCGGAACTGGCGCTCGAGGTGCCGCCGGGGGTGGCCAAGGTGGCGCTCACGGTGGATGCCGACGATGCGGCCCTTGACGAGATCGTGGACCGGGTGCCGCTCGACATGCTTCAGCTGCACGGCTCCGAAAGCCCCGCCCGGGTGGCCGCGATCCGCGCCCGCTTCGGCCTGCCGGTGATGAAGGCGGTGGGGGTGGCCGGCGAGGCCGATCTGCCGGCGCTGGAAGAATACGCCCAGGTGGCCGACCAGATCCTGGTGGATGCCAAGCCGCCCGAGGGCGCCGCACTGCCGGGCGGGCGCGGGGTGGCCTTCGACTGGCGGCTGATCTCGGGCCGCCGCTGGCCGCTGCCCTGGATGCTGGCCGGCGGGCTGACCCCGGCCAACGTGTCCGAGGCCATTGCCCTGACCGGGGCGAAACAGGTGGATGTTTCCTCGGGCGTGGAAAGCGCGCCGGGGGTGAAGGATGAAAGACTTATCGCGGATTTCATGAAGGCCGCGCGGGGGGAACTCAGATGACCGATCTTTTCAACAGCTTCATGTCCGGCCCGGACGAGCACGGCCGTTTCGGCGAATTTGGCGGGCGGTTCGTCTCCGAAACCCTGATGCCGCTGATCCTCGAACTGGAGGCCGAATACGAGAAGGCGAAGAACGACCCGTCCTTCTGGGCCGAAATGGACGATCTGTGGAAGCACTACGTGGGCCGGCCCAGCCCGCTCTATTTCGCCCCCCGCCTTACCGAGCATCTGGGCGGGGCGAAGATCTATCTCAAGCGCGACGAGCTGAACCATACCGGCGCGCACAAGATCAACAACGTGCTGGGCCAGATCCTGCTGGCGCGGCGCATGGGCAAGACCCGCATCATCGCCGAGACCGGCGCCGGCCAGCACGGGGTGGCCACCGCCACCGTCTGTGCCAGGTTCGGGCTGAAATGCGTCGTCTACATGGGCGCCCATGACGTCGAGCGCCAGGCGCCCAATGTCTTTCGCATGCGGCTGCTGGGCGCCGAGGTGGTGCCGGTGACTTCGGGGCGCGGCACCCTCAAGGACGCCATGAACGACGCGCTGCGCGACTGGGTGACCAACGTGCGCGACACCTTCTACTGCATCGGAACCGTGGCCGGCCCGCACCCCTATCCGGCGATGGTGCGCGATTTCCAGAGCGTCATCGGCAGGGAGGTGCGCTGGCAGCTGGCCGAGCAGGAAGGCGAGGGCCGCCTGCCCGATACGGTGATCGCCGCGATCGGCGGCGGTTCCAATGCCATGGGGCTGTTCCATCCCTTCCTCGACGAGCCCTCGGTGCGGATCATCGGGGTCGAGGCCGGGGGCAAGGGGGTGAACGAGAAGTTCGAGCACTGCGCCTCGCTCACCGGCGGCCGTCCGGGCGTGCTGCATGGCAACAAGACCTACCTGCTGCAGGACGACGACGGGCAGATTCTGGAAGGGTTCTCGATTTCGGCGGGGCTGGATTACCCCGGCATCGGGCCCGAGCATGCCTGGCTGCACGAGACGGGCCGGGCCGAATACGTGGCGATCACCGATGCGGAAGCGCTGGAGGCCTTCCAGCTGTGCTGCGCGCAGGAGGGGATCATCCCCGCGCTGGAGCCCTCTCACGCGCTGGCCCATGTGATGAAGATCGCCCCGAATCTGCCGGCCGACCACATCATCGTGATGAACATGTGCGGCCGGGGCGACAAGGACATCTTTACCGTCGCCCGCCACCTGGGATTCGACATCGATACCGGTGCCTGATTGCCGCCATCCTTCTGCCGCATGGCTGCCGCAAACGCCCTGAGTCGGCGGGAAATCCCGTAAACTGAGGTTTATTTTCCTATTCGGCAGGTTTATGCGACGCCGGATAAACCCCAGAGCAATGGTGCCGGGGCTGCGGATGGGGAATGTTCCGGGTGTCAGCCGCACAGGGCGGCGCGAGCAAGCATTCGGACATTCGAAAGGGCAAGACCGATGAACATCAGGAAATCTCTCTACACCACCACTGCGGTTGCAATTCTTTCCGCGGGCATGGCCTTTGCGCAGGCCACGACCGGAACCCAGGATACCACCGGCACCACGGGCGCCACGGGCGGCGTTCAGGACACCACCGGCGCCACCTCCGGCGGCGGCACGGGTACGGGTGCGACCGGCGGCACCGGGGCCGCGGGTGGCGCTGGCGCCACGGCACCCAGCACGCCGCAAAGCGCGGCCGAGGCCATCCTCGCCGACCTGCTGGCCCAGAACGCTACCAACATCAAGGTGAAGATCACCCTGTTCGGGCGGATCAAGGTCGAGGCGGTCATCGACGGCGCCAAGGTCGAGCGCACCTATGCCTCCGACGGCACGCTGCGCAAGGAAGAGATCGTCAAGAATGGTGTCGAGGTGAAGAACTACTACGACGAGAACGGCAATCTCATCCGCTCGGTTGCCGACGACGATGCCGACGACGATGATGACGACGACGACGACGGCGACGACGACGACGACGACGGCGACGACGGCGAGGACGACGGCGAGGACGACGACGGCGAGGATGACGACAGCGACGTCGATGACGATGAGGATGACAACGACGACGAAGAAGACGACGACGACGAGGAGGACGACGACTGAAATCATCTGACGGAAGGGCCCGGTGGCGTGTGATGGGGCGCCCGATGGGCCGATCAGGCGCAGGCGCGGTGAGGTCTTCACATCGTGCCTGCGCGCAACATCGCGAGGGGAAAATGGAACGCAGAGCTTTCCTGGCAGGCATCGTGGCGGTTCTCGCCTCGCCGGCCGCCGCCCAGCCCGCCAGCGTGACGGACCAGATCATCGCCATGCTGCGCAATCAGGGCTACACCGAGATCCGCATCTCGCGGACCTGGCTGGGGCGCGTGCGGATACTGGCTCTGAGCGATCAGTACTGGCGCGAGATCATCATCAGCCCGCGCACGGGGGAAATCCTGCGCGATTTCTGGGAGCCCGTTGCCCCGGACGGCTCCAGCCCGTCGGGCTATTTCGACCGCGAAGAGCTGGAAGACGACGACGATGACGACGATTCCGGCGACCGGAGCGGCGATGACGACAGCGACGGCGGCGACAGAAACGACGACGCCGACGATGATGATGACAGCGACGCCGAGGATGACGGCGATGACAGTCGCGACGACAGAGAAGATGACGGCAGCGATGACAGCGACGACGAAGATGATTGACGGCTAGCCAATATCGCCGAAGCATTGCATATGACGCGACAAGCCAGATTTTCGCCCGGCGCTGCTGCCGGGCGCGGTCGGGTTCGGCCGACGGAAAGACGGGGCAGGTTCAGAGTGAAAGACGGGATCATTATTCTCGCCATCCTGATCATTCAGGCCACGACGACATTTTTCTTCGTCTATGACATTTTCGCGGGCATCCTCGGGCTGCGCACCATTCCGCTTAACTGGCAGACCCGCGAGTTGCTGGAAATCGGCGCTGCGGTGGGGCTGGTGCTGGGTTTCATCCTGGGCGGCGTGGCGCTGCGCCGTTCCGTCAAGCGGCGCCAGCATGCGGAGGACCAGCTGCGCCTCGCCTCGGGGGCCTTCATGGAACTGCTGGAAGAGAAGTTCGATGCCTGGGGCCTCACCCCGTCCGAGCGCGACGTGGCGCTGTTTGCCATCAAGGGGCTTTCCACCCAGGAAATCGCCGAGCTGCGAAAGACCAGCGAAGGCACCGTCAAGGCGCAGACCAACGCGATCTACCGCAAGGCCGGGGTCAGCGGGCGGCCGCAGCTGCTCAGCCTGTTCATCGAGGATCTGATGGGCGAGGGGATTTTGAACGATCACTCCCCGGCGAAATCCGGATCATAGGCGCGCAGCACCCCCAGCGGCACCACGTCGAGCGCGCGCAGATGGGTGGCCTCCAGCCTGATTTGCGGCGCGCAGCCCTCGTCATGGGCCTGCAGGAAACGTCCGGCGCACAGGCACCAGCTGTCGCCGGGCTTGAG
>WFPZ01000119.1 GCA_015487335.1 Paracoccaceae bacterium | reverse complement strand
GTTCCAGCCCGATCGCCTTCCAGGCCATGTTGGGGTTGCAGGCGCCGAGGATCCGGTAGCCGGCCATGTCCTTGTCGATCTTCTTCTTCATGGTCGCCTTGACGTCGATCTCGGTGAGCACGCCGAAGCCCTTGTCGGCAAGGGCGGCGCGGGTGCGGGCGTCGACATCGTCGATGTCGGCGCCGGTGATGACGCGGTCGATGGTGTAGGACATTGGGGTTTCCTCTCGCTGAAAATGAATATTCGATAAATGTGATATGCGGCAGGAAATGCAAGCCTGAACCGGCAAAACAGGCGCGCCGCCGGGCGTTGGGTGCAGATTGGTTTCATCTTGCCGAAATACGCCCCGAGCGGGGCGGAATGCCCACCCCGAAGGGGTGGCGAAAAAGCCTGTGCCCGGGAGGGCCGCTCCTGCCCGGTGGCAGAGACGAAAAGGGCCGCCCCCGGGCGGCCTCTTCCTGTTTGTCGTGCGGGCGCCTGACGGGCGGCCCGGGTCGCGGCTTACGCCAGCGCCAGGTTGGTGGCGCTTTCGCGCCCGTCGCGGCCGGCTTCGATATCGAAGGTCACCTTCTGGCCGTCAGCCAGCCCGGTGAGGCCCGAGCGCTCGACGGCGGAGATGTGGACGAACACGTCCTTGCTGCCGCCTTCGGGCTCGATGAAGCCGAAACCTTTGGTAGAGTTGAACCATTTCACGGTGCCATTGGCCATCGTGATGTCTCCTGTCATTGTTGCCATCCGCGGAAGTGCGATGGCCCGGCTAAGTCAGTTCGTGATCGATAAACTGTAGCCGATGAAGGAGAACAGTGGTCGAATAGAATAACGTCGCAGGCCCCGTATGACGGTGTCGGGGGCAAATGGCAAGGAAAAACCTTCACTTCCGCAAAGAAAGTTTTCCGTCCTTTCGCACCGCCGCCCGCTGTCGCGCCCACGGGGGCGGCTCAGCCGGTGGACCAGGCGCGCGGCTGCTTCATCCCGGCAATCTTGCAGGCCTGCTTGACATAGCCGTAGGGGAAGAGGCGGAAAAGTTCTTCCTTCGCCTCATGCTTGTTCAGCCCGTCGCGCTTTTGCAGATACTTCAGCACGAAGCGCGCATCGGGGGCGATGCCGTGCTCTTCCAGCCAGTCGCGCATGAAGGAGATGACCTCGTGGTGCAGCGGGGTCAGGGTGATGCCCTCGGCCCTTGCCACATGTTCCGCAAAGTCCGGCGTCCACTGGTCCGGATCGGTCAGGTAGCCGTATTCATCCACCGTGACGGTGCCGGAGGGGAGCTTCACCTCGGTCAGGACATCTGGACGGGTACGCATCTGCTGTCTCTCCTGTGCGGTTCGCGGGGCGGATGTGCCCGCCGAATGTATTTCGGTTTTCGAATGTTTCTTTGCGCTGGATCAAACCGCCTCATGCGGGTTGCGGGCAGACCGGACGGTAAACCGGTTGTGATGAGCCATTTGAGATGGATCAAGGGATTTTTCGGGAATGGCCGCTCTTCACTGGCATGTGCCGGGGGTCACCGGGCCCTGACCCGGCAAGCCGGCAGGATGGTGAAGGAACGTCCGGGCCTGAAACGCGAGGGAGATGGCATGGCAGGAGACGAGACGAAGAAGAAGGGCTCCAAGGCGCTCTTTCTGGTGCCGCTGGTGTTTGCCGGCATTTCGGCGATGTTCGTATACGGCATGAACCGCGAGAACCCCGACGAGCTGCCCTCGACCAGGATCGGACGGGAAGCGCCGCAGCTGATGCTGACCCAGCTGGGCGATCTGCCGATGTTCACCAACGAGGATCTGAAAAAGGGCGGGGTCAAGCTGGTGAACTTCTGGGCCAGCTGGTGCGTGGGCTGCCGGATCGAGCATCCGGTTCTGGTGGAGATGTCCAGGAAGGGCGAGTATCCGATCTACGGCGTCGACTACAAGGACGACAAGGGCCTGCAGTATCTGACCGAGAAGGAAAACCCCTATGTCGCCGTGGCCGAAGACAAGGTCGGCCGCACCGCGATCGAGTGGGGGGTATACGGGATTCCCGAAACCTTCGTGGTGGACGCCAACGGCATGGTGACCCACCGCCACATCGGCGCGATCACCCCGGAGGTGATGGAAAACGTCATCATGCCCGAGATCGCCAGGGCCGAGAAGGGCGCCGGTGCGCCCGGC
>WFPZ01000118.1 GCA_015487335.1 Paracoccaceae bacterium | reverse complement strand
GGAGACGCGCCGCTTGGCCGGGTCGATCTCCAGCACCATGACCTCGACCTCCTGGGAGGTGGAGACGATCTTGCCGGGATGGACGTTCTTCTTGGTCCAGGACATTTCCGAGACGTGCACCAGCCCCTCGACACCGGGCTCCAGCTCCACGAAGGCGCCGTAATCGGTGATGTTGGTGACCCGGCCCTTGTGAACCGAGCGCAGCGGGTACTTCTCTTCGACGGAATCCCACGGATCGTCCTGCAGCTGCTTGAGCCCGAGACTGATGCGGTGGGTTTCCTTGTTGATCTTGATCACCTGCACCTTGATGGTCTCGCCGATCGAGACGATCTCGGAGGGGTGGTTGACGCGGCGCCAGGCCATGTCGGTGACGTGCAGCAGGCCGTCCACGCCGCCCAGATCGACGAAGGCGCCGTATTCGGTGATGTTCTTGACCACGCCCTCCACCGTCTGGCCCTCGGTGAGGTTGGCGATGACCTCGGCGCGCTGTTCGGCACGGCTCTCTTCCAGGATGGCGCGGCGCGAAACCACGATGTTGCCGCGGCGACGGTCCATCTTCAGAATCTGGAACGGCTGCTTGATGCCCATCAGCGGGCCTGCGTCGCGCACCGGGCGCACGTCCACCTGAGAGCCCGGCAGGAAGGCCACCGCGCCGCCCAGATCGACGGTAAAGCCGCCCTTGACCCGGCCGAAGATCGCGCCCTCCACGCGCTCGCCGTCGGCATAGGCCTTTTCCAGCCGGTCCCATGCCTCTTCGCGGCGGGCCTTCTCGCGGCTGATGACGGCCTCGCCGCGGGCGTTCTCCACCCGCTCGAGGAACACTTCCACCTCGTCGCCCACGGCGATTTCAGGAGCTTCCCCGGGGTTTGCGAATTCCTTCAGATCGACCCGGCCTTCCATCTTGTAGCCGATGTCGATGATGGCCTGGCCCGCCTCGATGGCGATCACCTTGCCCTTGACGACACTGCCTTCCTTCGGCGTGTCCATCTCGAAGCTTTCGTTGAGGAGGGCTTCGAATTCCTCCATGGTTGCCTTAGCGCACATTCAGTCCGTATCCTTTGCATTCGTCTTTTCGGGCCGTGCGGTTGTCTCCGCAGGTCTTGAGGTTGGTCGTCTGCTCACAGTTCCGGGAAAGCAATCAGGGCCGGACTAGACCCGACCCTGCCCATATCTTCGTTCCACGGCTCTGATGGCCTCGTTGACGGCGGCCTCTATACTCAGTTCCGTGGTATCAAGCAAGAGCGCATCATCCGCTTTCGCAAGCGGCGCCACGGCGCGTTCACGGTCTCGGGCGTCGCGGGCGCGCAGATCGGCCAGGACGTCCTCGAACTCCGCCTCGATGCCGCGTTCCAGCAGTTCGGCATGGCGGCGCCGGGCGCGGACCTCGTCGGAGGCGGTGACGAACAGCTTCACCTCCGCCTCGGGGCAGATCACGGTGCCGATGTCGCGCCCGTCCAGCACCGCGCCGCCCGCGCGCCGGGCAAAGGCGCGCTGGAAATCCGTCAGCGCCTTGCGCACCTCGGGCATGGCCGCCACCCGGCTGGCCGCCTCGGCCACCTCGGGGGTGCGCAAAACGGGGTCGTCCAGCTCTTCGGGGCGCAGGCTGCGGGCTGCTTCCAGCGGGTTTTCCCCCTGCAGCGCGCGCCGGCCCACCGCCCGGTAGAGCAGCCCCGAATCGAGATGGGCAAAGCCGAAATGGGCCGCCACCGCGCGGGCGATGGTGCCCTTGCCAGCCGCCGCCGGCCCGTCTATCGCCACGCAGAAGCTCATGGCGCCATCGTGGTCAGGGCGGGGTCGGCGCCGGCTGCCTTCGGCAGATCGTCGCACAGTTCGTAATAGTCGCCCTTGTCGGCGCAGAAGATGTGCCCGGCCAGCCTCAGCCCCGTATCTCCGTCAATGGTGCCGGCAAATATCGAGAGGTTCCCCCCGGGGCCGTCCCAGAAAAGACTGGAACCGCAGGTGCCGCAAAAGCCCCGCCGAGCGGTGGAGGAAGAGGCATACCAGGTTACCTCGCCCGCGATGCGCACCTCCTCGCGCCGCGCCGAAGTGGCGGCGACATGGTGGCCCGAGGTCTTGCGGCACTGGCGGCAATGGCAGGCGATCACCGGGCGCAGCGGTCCGCTCACCTCGTATTTCACCTGTCCGCACAGGCAACTGCCGCGTATCATCGGTTTTCCCTCGAGATGCTGGCGCCCAGGGCCGCCATCAGCGGCTCGAACACCGGGAAGGATGTGGCGATCGCCCCCCCGTCGTCAATGCGCACCGGCTTTCGCGCCGCCAGTCCGAGACACAGGAAGGACATGGCGATGCGGTGGTCGAGATGGGTGGCGCAGGTGCCGCCGCCGGGCACCCCGCCGGGGCCCATCCCGTGCACGACGAACCAGTCCTCGCCCTCCTCGACGCGCACCCCGTTGGCCTCCAGCCCGCGCGCCATGGCCGCGATCCGGTCGCTTTCCTTGACCCGCAGCTCGCCCACCCCGCGCATCACCGTAGGCCCCTCGGCGAAGGCGGCGACGGCGGCGAGCACCGGATATTCGTCGATCATCGAGGCGGCACGTTCGGGCGGCACCTCCACCCCCTTCAGCGCCGAGGCCCTCACCCGCAGGTCGGCCACCGGCTCGCCGCCCTCTTCGCGCGGATTCTCGAAAACGATATCCGCGCCCATCTCCACCAGCGTGGTGTAAAGCCCGTTGCGGGTGGGGTTCCGGCTGACCCCGGGCACGGTGATCTCCGATCCCTCCACGATCAGCGCCGCGCAGACCGGAAAGGCCGCCGACGACGGGTCTCGCGGCACCGCCACCTCCTGGGGGCGCAGCTCCGGCCGGCCGGCGAGCGTGATCACCCGCGCGCCGCCGTCGTGCTCCACCGAGATCGCGGCCCCGAACCCCGCCAGCATCCGCTCGGTGTGGTCGCGGGTGGCCTCGCGCTCGATCACCACGCTCTCGCCCGGCGCGTTCAGCCCCGCCAGCAGCACCGC
>WFPZ01000117.1 GCA_015487335.1 Paracoccaceae bacterium | reverse complement strand
CGGATCTCTTTCAGCACGTCCTGCACCAGCTCGCGCAGCGTGCGGATTTCCGGGCCGCCGAGCTCATAGATGCCGCCACCGGCCTTGCCGGTAAGCCCCATGACGGCGGCCTTGGCGACATCTTCCACATAGACCGGCTGAAAGCGCGTCTTGCCGCCCACCAGCGGCAGAACGGGCGATGCCACGGCCATGGCGGCGAACTTGTTGAAGAACCTGTCTTCGGGGCCGAAGATCACCGAAGGTCGCAGGATCATGGCGCTGAGGAAATGCTTCTGAACCGCCGCTTCGCCCAGTGCCTTGGTGCGGCTGTAGTTGCTCTCGCTTGCCTCGTCGGCGCCGATGGCCGAGAGGTGCACCATCTTTTCCACCCCGGTCACGGAGGCCAGCCGCGCGATGCGCTCGGCCCCGCGGTGATGAACCTCCTCGAAGGTGTTGCGGCCAAGTTCGTTGAGGATGCCGACACAGTTGACAACCGCATCCGCCCCTTCCATGGCCGCGCGTACCGATTCATCGCTGCGGATGTTGCAGAACACCGGCTCCACCTGGCCGACGGTTCCGTAGGTGCGCACGAAGAGGGCCTCGTTGGGGCGGCGAACCGCAACGCGGACGCGCCAGCCCTCCTTCGCCATGCGCTGAGCGATATACCGGCCGACAAATCCGTGGCCGCCGTAGATGGTGACGAGTTTGATCATCTGCATCTCCAGAGCTGTCGGCCTTCAATAGCCTTGCCTGCGGTCATGGACAAGCTGGTAAAGTGCCGCCGGCGCCGGGCAATCCGCTGTCAGGCATGGCAGCGAGGGGGCAAGGTGCTGTGCGAACGAATGCCTGGCCGGAAATCCTGCTGAATCCCGTTGACACCCCCCGCAGGTGATATTATTTCGCGGCCTCACGACACCTGCCCAGGTGGCGGAATTGGTAGACGCGCTAGCTTCAGGTGCTAGTGTCCGTATGGACGTGGAGGTTCGAGTCCTCTCCTGGGCACCATTTTCCCATGTCCCGCCCGGTTCGTTTGTTTTCCGCAGGTGCCTGTGTGCCGCAACCTTACTGTGTGCGGCGGGCCGGCATCAGTTGGGGGCAGGTCAGGTGCGGATGGGAAACATGGGCTTCGAAGAGTGGCGGTTTGGGGCTATCATGTGGCAAGAAACAACAAACCATAGGCAAATGGTGCAATTCGGGGCAACGCGGGCAGGGCAGAGCGGGTGGAAATTCTTGTCATCACGACGATGCGCAACGAGGGGCCTCATTGCCTTGAGTGGATCGCGCATCATCTGGCAGCCGGTGTCGGCCATTTCCTGATTTACACCAACGATTGCGACGACGGGACCGATGCGATCATGGAGGCGCTGGCCAATGCCGGGCTGGTCACTCATGAGCGCCTGCGCCCTTCGCCGGAGCGCCCCGTCCAGTGGCAGGCCCTGAAGCACGCCTCGTCCCATCCGCGCGTGAAGGGGGCCGACTGGGCCCTGGTTCTGGACTGCGACGAGTTCATCAACCTGCGGGCGCCGCTGAACTCCCTGCAGGAGCTGATCGCGCGCGTGCCCGAAGGGGCCGATGCCGTGGCCATGGCCTGGCGGCTGTTCGGCAACAGCGGCCACATCCATGCCGCTGAGGCCCTGACGACAGAGCGTTTCACCCGCGCCGCGCCCGAAGACGTGGCCCTGCCGCTGGCCCATTTCGTGAAGTCGCTGTTTCGCCCGTCCCGTTTCCGCCAGCTTGGGGTGCACCGCCCCAGGCGCCGGCGTGGCGAGGTGCCGCTGTGGGTGGACGGCAGCGGCCGCCCCCTGCCGCCCGGTTTTGCCGAGGCCTGCGGGCGGATCAACCTGTTCGGGCTGAGCGGCGGGCGCGATTTGGTGCAGCTCAACCACTATGCGCTGCGCTCGGCCGAGGAGTTCATGGCCAAGCGCCGCCGTGGCCTGCCCAACCGCATGAGCCGCGAGGTGGGGCTTGGCTACTGGGTGGAGCGAAACTTCAACACTGTGGAAGATACCTCGATCCGGCGGATGCTTCCGGCCACCCGCCGGCAGCTGGAGGCGTTGCTGGCGATCGAGGGCATCGAGGCGCTTCAGGCGGAAAGCCGGGCGCGTCACCGGGCCGGGCTGGCCCGTCAGCTGAAGGACGAGGCGGAGAACCGGCTGTTCCTGCAACTGGCGATGAGCGCGGGCAGCCGCGCCCCCGATCCGGCCTTCGTGCGCGCCCATGTCCGGCGGCTGACGGAGGCACAAGGCGGCAATGGCTAGCAGGGGCGGACAGAAGGGCGCGGGGGTTTTTCTGACGCGCAGGCTGAACGTGCAGCGCCGGGGGGAGGTGACGCTGCTGGATGCCGTCTGGCAGGGCACGCCCTCCGGGGCGCGGGCGGAGATGTTCTTCAAGAGCAACGCGCCGCTGGAAAGGGTTGCCGCGGGAAAGGGGTGGAAGATCGTCACTTTCCGCACCATCGGCGGCGCGCCGGTGATCGTGGCCGAAGGTCCGGGGCCGGCGGACGGGCCGGGGCGGGTGCCGCTTGTGCTCGACGGGCAGGCGCGGCGCTTCGAGGCCCGCCCCGACGAGACGCATCTGTTTGCGGGAATGAACGTGGGCCTTGCCCTGCGCAACGGCGAAACGCCCGGCCAGGTGGCCCGCTGGCTGGAGTATCACGTCAGCCGGCACGGCATGGAGGCGGCGCTGATCGTCAACCGCGCCCGGGCGGGGCAGGACGAAGCCTTCATGGACGGGATACGCAAGGCGGTGCGCAACCTGCCCGGGCTCAGGCGTCTGGTGGTTGTGGAATCCGACGCCCCTCTGGGGCGCGAGGAGCTTCCGGCGGAGGGCCACCCCTTCAACGCGCCCGAGGCCCCCGGCAAGGACCGCATGGAGGTGCCGCCGCCCGACCCGTGGCGCGCGCCGCTGGGAGAGATCGTGCTGTACGAGATCGCCCGCGCGCGCTTTCTGGCCCGCGCCCGGGCGGTGATGAACATCGACGTGTGCGACCTGCTCCCTCCCGAGGTGGCGCCCAATGTCTTTGACAGGGCGGTTGCCTCGGCCACCGGCTGCATCGCGCTGGAGGGGCGCCACTGCTACCCGTGGCGCGTCCGCAAGGGCGCCCGCCCGGATTTCGGCGACCACATCTGCCGGCCCTTCGATTCGCGCAAGGTCCGCCGGCGCTGGTGCGTGGCCCCGCAGGTGGCGCCGGGGGGCTGTGTCTGGCGGCTGATCCGGGTGGTGGGCACCGCGCCGGGGCCCGGGGAATCCCTGCCCTTCAACCGCTACATGGCCTTGCGCCACCCGGTGGAGCAGGTTTCGAAGATCGTGCCCAAGACCAGCCTCGTGGAAGATGCCGAGCTGCTGGAGCAGGCCACCGGCCTGTTCGGCCACAAGCCGGTGCGCATGCCCAGACAGGCTCTGAATGCCGTGCCTGCGGCCGCAGGCACGCGCACCACCATCGTGACCACGATGAAGAACGAGGGGCCGTTCATCCTGGAGTGGCTGGCCTATCACCGCATGATCGGGGTGACGGATTTCCTGATCTACACCAACGATTGCACCGACGGCACCGACACCATGCTGGAGCTGCTCCAGCGCAAGGGGCTGGTCCAGCACCGCGAGAACCCGTTTCGCCAGACCCCGGGGCTGAAGCCGCAGCACGCCGCGCTGCAGGCCGCCGACAAAGAGGAGATCGTGCGCGCCTCGGACTGGCTGATCTGCATGGATGTGGACGAGTTCATCAACATCAAGGTGGGCAAAGGCCGGCTGGAAGACCTGTTCGGCGCGGTGGGCGATGCGAACATGATCTCGCTCACCTGGCGTCTGTTCGGCAATTCCGACATCGAGGAATACCGCGACGAATTCATTGTCGGGCAGTTCACCCGCTGCGCCCCCGAGCTGATCCGCAAGCCCCACCAGGCCTGGGGCTTCAAGACGCTGTTTCGCAACCTCGGCATCTTCAAGAAGCTCGGGGTGCACCGCCCCAAGGGGCTGCACCCGCAGCTGGTGGACCGGATCCGCTGGGTGAACGGCTCGGGCCGGCCCATGCCCGAGAGGATGTACCGCAACGCCTGGCGCTCGACGCTGGACACCTACGGTTACGATCTGGTGGCGCTCAACCACTATGCCGTGCGCTCGGCCGAGAGCTTTCTGGTGAAGCGCGACCGCGGGCGCGTCAATCACGTGGAGCGCGACCAGGGGCTTTCCTACTGGTTCCGGATGAACAACAACGCCGAGGAGGACCGTTCGATCCAGCGCATGATCCCGGCGCTGCGCGAGGAATACGCCCGCCTCATGGCCGACCCCGAGATCCGGGCGGCGCATGAGCATTCCGTCGCCCGCCACCGCGAGAAGATCGAGGAGCTGAAGGCGCGCGAGGATTATTCCGCCTTCTACCGCGAGCTGACCAGCCCACGCATGCGCAAGCTATCGCGCCTGCATTCGCATTTCGGCGCCAACGTGTTTCTTTCCGGGCCGCAGGTGATCCCCGACGAGATCGTGGAAAAGGACCCGGCCGAGCCCTTCGTCTTCACCGTGGAGCGCGGCCGGACGACACACTGAGCCCCGCGCGAAGGCGCATGGTTTCGTTGACAAGACAGGGGCTCAGAGCCATGATCCGCCCCGAACCGGCCCCGCAAGAGGGCTGAAGCGGCAGTGAAACGGGCAGGCAGCTGCCCGGAGGCAGGAAGTGAAGGGCGGGCATGGCTCTGGCATCGATTGGAACCCTGTGGATCGGCAGGGAGTTGTCCTGGCTCGAACAGCTGTGTTTGCAGTCCTTTCTGGACCACGGGCACGAGGTGACGCTTTATGCCTATGACGAGGTGGCGAACGTTCCCGAAGGCGTGAAGATCGGGGATGCGTCCTCCATCCTGCCTACCGAACGGATCATCCGCCATGCCAGGACGGGCAGCCCGGCCTATCATGCCGATGTCTTCCGCCTGCACATGCTGGCGCAGACGGATCACATCTGGGCCGATACCGATGCCTACTGCTGCCGGCCGTGGGAAAAACCGGAAAACGGCCATTTCCATGGCTGGATCTCCGACGAGAAGCCGCAGGTGAACAACGGCGTGCTGGGGCTGCCGAAATCAAGCCGGACGCTGGCGCGGATGCTGGAGTTCACCGAAGACGAATACCCCGTTCCCCCGTGGTTTCCCGCCCGCAAGCGCGAAGAGCTGCAGGAGCTGAAGGACAAGGGCGAAGGCGTGCATGTCTCGCTGCTGCCCTGGGGGGTGTGGGGGCCCAATGCGCTGACATGGTTCCTGAAGGAAACCGGCGAGATAGAGCATTCCTTCCCCGGCCATGTGCTCTATCCCTACCCGTTCGCGATCACCGGCGTGTCGCTCAATCCGGCCCGGCTGCGCAAGGCGCGCCGGCTGATCCGGGAGGATACGCTCTCGATTCATTTCTGGGGGCGGCGGTTCCGCAATATCGTGGCCAGGCATGGCGGCGTGCCGCCTCAGGGCTCGTTCGTGGCCGAGCTGCTGAAAACCCACAGGATAGACCCCGAGCCGACCAGGTGGATGATGCAGGGGGCAAGGCAGGAGGCAGAGGGCGAGATGGGCGAGTCGGAAGTGGACTTTTCGATGTTCGGCGACGAGGACGTGGCGAATTTCGTCCTGCAGCGCTCGGAGGTGGGCAATGCCGGGCGCGAGATCCGGGCCTGGATGGAGGGCGACGACGGACCGATCCTGGAGTTTGCCCGCCGCAACCGCGCGCAGATCCTCGACGGCGTCATGGAGGTGGCCCGGAGGGAGTGCTCCTACTTCACCGATGCCACCGACCCGCTCAGGCCCCGGCGCGTGGCCGACATCGGCTGCGGCTATGCCCTGGCCGATCTGGTGCTTTACCGCCGCTACGGCTGCGATCTGGTGCTGATCGACATCGAAACCAGCGACAAGCGCCATTTCGGCTTTGCCGGCGAGGGGGCCGGATATGCCAGCCTCGACAAGGCGCGCCGCTTCCTCGAGGCCAACGGCGTGCCGCCCGAAAAGATCACCACGATCAACCCCAACAGGCAGGACCTCTCGGAGGTTCCCCCGGTGGATCTCGCCATCAGTCTGGCGTCCTGCGGCTTCCACTATCCGGCCGAAACCTATGCCGCCTTCTTCCGCGATCAGGTCTCGCCCGGCGGGGCGATCGTGCTGGACATCCGCAAGGGCACGGGCGGGGTGGCCTACATGAAGGCCTTCGGCAAGGTCAGCGTGCTGAAAAAGCACGGGAAGTATTCCACCGTCCTGACAGTGCGCGACGGTCCGGATGGATGACTTTCTGGAAATCGCGGGGCTGCGCATTCCCAACGACCCGGCGGTCATCACCCCGCAGATCGCCCAGTCCATAGAGAACGGCCGCTACGAACGCGCCGAGATGGCGGGGATCAGGAAATTCGTCAAACCTGAAGACCGCATCATCGAACTGGGTGCCGGAATCGGTGTCGTCTCGTCCTTTCTGGCCAGGGAGATGGGGGTGAAGAACATCCTCTGCGTCGAGGCCAACCCCTCCTTGTGCGCATTCATCTCCCGGGTGCACCGGGCCAACGGCATTTCCGGGGTGGAGGTGCGCAATGCGGTGGCGCTCGATGATCTGGCCCGGGGCGACACCGCCACGTTTTATGTGCGAGAGCCGTTCTGGGCCTCCTCGCTGGATGGCGAGGCGGAATACGAGCAGGCCGTCGAGGTGCCGGCGCTGCGCCTGTCGGAGCTGATCGGAGAATTTCGCGCCGATACGCTGATCGTCGATATCGAGGGCGGCGAGCGCGATCTGTTCACCCTCACAGACCTGACCGGGGTCAACAAGGTGTTCCTTGAAATCCACACCCGGAAGATCAAGCGCATCGGCGTCAAGATGTGTTTCGATGCCCTTTCGCTTGCCGGGTTCGCCTATGATCAGCAGGTCAGCCGCGGGGGGCTGGTGCTGTTTCGTCGCATTCCCAGGTGGCAGATGGAGGCGCTCGAAGGTGAAACAGGATGAGCTGAAGGCGGTTCTGGCCACGCTGGATCTGGACGAGGTGGCGCGCATGGCCGACATCGGCGGACAGGCCCCCGAACTGGCCGCCGCCCTGAACCGCCGCTATGGCACCCGAATCGATCTGGTTTCGCTGAGGCCCAGGGGGCGTTTTGCCGATATCTCCGAAGACGAGGCCGCGGCCTATCTGGAGAAACTGAAGGCCCTTGGCGTCGACGAGGCGGATGTTTCAGTGGTGACCCATCGCAAGATGGCCGGGAAATACGACGTGATTGCCTCGCTCAACGGCTTCGGTTCGGTGCACAGGATCGCCGGGCTGGAGCGCTTCCTCGGCCGGGTGCTGCATGCGCAGTCCCGGCTGGTGATCGAGGTGCGCAAGGGCTCGGGCAGCTATCCGTTTCTCAACCGCTACGGCAGCTGCAACACCCTGATCCCGCCGAGGCGGGAAAAGCCCGGGCTTGTCGTCATGTCGGTCGAGCCGGCCTCCGAGCCGGCCGGCACGTGGTCGGCGATTGCGCGCGAGCTGGCCGGCGAGGGCGGCTTCTTCACCGATTGCGGCGAGCATTCCTTCCTGTTCATTCCGCGCGGCGACACGCTGGTCGTCACCTTCGACAATCTCGACATCGCCATGACCAAGCGCGAAGAGCGGCGCCCCTGGGGCTTCGGCTTCATCGAGGCGCAAGGCTGGTCGATGCTGGGGGTGATGGCGGGCGGCTGGACATGGTTTCGCGATCAGGCGGTGACGGAAGAGTTCAACCGCCTGCGCGACAGCGGCTTCTTCGGCCGGTTCCGGCGGGTGGTCTTCTACGGTGCCTCCATGGGCGGCTATGCCGCGGCGGCCTTTTCCCCGGCTGCGCCCGGGGCCACGGTATTCGCCATCAGCCCGCAATCGACCCTCGACAAGGCGGTGGTGCCCTGGGAGATGCGCTACAAGAAGGCCTGGTCGCGCGATTTTTCCGGCGAATACGGCGATGCGGCCGAAGTCAGCAAGGCCGCGGCGCAGGTGCATGTCATGTACGACCCCTACGTGAAGCCCGACGCCGCCCATGCGGCCCGCTTCACCGGCGAGAACGTCACCCACTGGCGCTGCCCGCTGCTGGGGCACCGGCTGGGCTCTTCGCTGCACCAGATGGGCATCCTGCAGGAGATCGCCCGCCGCATCATAGACGGCACGCTGGACAGGCACGGCTTTCACCGGCTGCTGCGTCGCCGGCACGACTTTCCCCGCTATCAGCGGGAACTCGCGAACCTGGCGCTGGAGCGGGGTCACCCGGAACTTGCCGCCCAGGTCTGCCGCTACAGCCTCGACCAGCGCGACGACCGCCACCTCGGCGCCATGCTCGACAGGCTGAGCAAGGCGGAGGTCTAGCACCTAAGCGCAGGCGCGCGCGGTAAGCCTCTCTCCTTCGTGGCCGGTAATTTCGGCCTCGACGATCCCGCCCACGGGGCCATCTTCTTCCAGCATCACCTCGGCGAACTGCTCGGTGCGGCCCATGCGCGGGCTTTCCAGAAGTATCCGGTGGCGCAGGCCATGCTGGGCGGCCAGATGTTCGGCCACCATCTGGCGGCCCAGGGCGCGCAGACGCGCCGCGCGCTCGCGGATCACCGCGCCATCCACCTGCGGCATCCGCGCCGCCGGCGTGCCCCTGCGCGGCGAATAGGGGAAGACATGCAGCCATGTCAGCCCGCACTCGCGTACCAGATCGAGGCTGCGCGAGAACATCTCTTCCGTCTCGGTGGGAAAACCCGCGATGATATCGGCCCCGAAGGTGATTTCGGGGCGCAGGCGGCGCGCCTCTCGGCAAAAGCGGATGGCGTCGTCGCGCGAATGCCGGCGTTTCATCCGCTTGAGAATCATGTCGTCGCCGGCCTGAAGCGAGAGGTGCAGATGCGGCATCAGCCGGGGCTCCTCGGCGATGGCCCGCATCAGCGCCTCGTCGGCCTCGATCGAATCGATCGAGGAAATCCGCAGCCGCGCCAGCTCGGGCACCAGTTTGAGGATGCGCCGCACCAGATCGCCCAGCCGTGGCGCGGCGGGCAGATCGGCCCCCCAGCTGGTCAGATCCACCCCGGTGAGAACCACCTCGTTGTAGCCGCGCGCCACCAGCCGGCGGATCTGTTCGACGATCACCCCGGCGGGAACCGAGCGCGAATTGCCCCGCCCGTAGGGGATGATGCAGAAGGTGCAGCGGTGGTCGCAGCCGTTCTGCACCTGCACATAGGCGCGGGAGCGGGTGCCGAAGCCGTCGATCAGGTGCCCGGCGGTTTCGCGCACCGACATGATGTCGTCCACCAGAATCTTTTCGGTGGCGCCATCCTGCCCCGCGGCCAGCCTCGCCCAGGTGCCGGGGCGCACCTTCTCGGCATTGCCGACAACCATGTCCACCTCGTCCATGGCGGCAAAGGTTTCGGGCTCCGTCTGGGCGGCGCAGCCGGTGACGATCAGCCGCGCGCCGGGGTTGTCACGGCGCAGGCGGCGGATTTCCTGGCGCGCCTTGCGCACCGCCTCGGCGGTGACCGCGCAGGTGTTGACCACGATCGCATCGTGCAGCCCGGCGCCGGCGGCCAGCTCCTTCATCGCTTCGCTCTCGTAGGCGTTGAGCCGGCAGCCGAGGGTGGCGAAGAGCGGGGCACGCCCCGACATCACAGCCCCTCCAGAAAGGCGGGGGAAAGGGTGGCGTCGAAGACATGAGCCACCGGGCCGGTCATCCACACGCCATCTTCGCGCCAGTCCAGCTCCAGCCAGCCGCCATCGAGCTGCATGCGCAGGTGCCGCCCCGCCAGCCCGCGCAGATGGGCCGCGACGGCGGTGGCGCAGGCTCCCGAGCCGCAGGCCAGCGTGATGCCGGTGCCGCGCTCCCACACCCGCATGCGGATCTCGTCGGGCGCGCGCACCTCGGCGAATTCCACATTGGTGGCCTCGGGAAACAGCGGGTGATGTTCGATTTCCGCGCCACGGCCGGCCACGTCCACGGCTTCGGCATCCTCGACGAAGAACACGCAATGGGGGTTGCCCATGCCCACCGCCACCGGATCGCCCTCGATCGGCAGGTGCAGGGTATCGACCTCGCGGGCAAGGGGAATGTCGCGCCATGCCCGCTGCGGCGGCCCCATGTTGACAGAGACCATCCCGCCCTCGGTGCGCCGTGCCTCGAGCAGCCCGCGCGCGGTGCGGATGGTCAGCCGGCTGGCGCCGGTCTCGTCCATGACATGGGAGGCAACGCAGCGGGTGGCATTGCCGCAAGCCCCGGCGCGGGTGCCGTCGGCGTTCCAGAAATCAAGCGAGATGTCGCTGTCTTCGCCATCGCGAATCTCGGCCAGCTGGTCGAAACCCACGCCGCGGTGCCTGTCTCCCATCGCGCGCGCCAGCGCCGGCGTGGTCACGGGTGCCCGCCCTCGTGAATCGATGATCACGAAGTCATTTCCCAGCCCGTGCATCTTCATGAAGGCCAGGCCCGTATCGGCGCGCGCATCCTGCATGGACGGCGATATAGCCCGCGCCCGGCCGATTTGAAAGGAGGCACAAGATTTTTGCTTGACCCTCCAGGGGCGCGACGGTAGGCACTCGCCCGAGTGGGCCGTTAGCTCAGTTGGTAGAGCAACTGACTTTTAATCAGTGGGTCGCAGGTTCGAATCCTGCACGGCTCACCACTTCAACCGGATCCGTGCCGGAGACAGGGGCGCATGCCTCGGGTGAAGCGGCCCCATGCTCCGGGCCTCGCCGTCGACCGGAGAGCGATCCGCCGCCGGGAACGGGCGGCGGGCCTCGGGATGCGGGGCAGGCCGCCCTGCCGGTCTCGTCAGGGAGCGCCGGGGGGTTCCTCGCCCTGAAGATGCCGCGCGGCCACTTCGGCGGGAACGGGAGGCTGGGCGCCGGTGCTGTCGTCGCCGAGGTTGTTCACGATCGTGTCCTCGATGCAGTCGAGCAGCTCGTCCAGCGGCGCCTCGAGCAGCGAGAGGCGGTTTTCGAAGCCCGCGCCGGTTTCGGCCATGGAGGCAGCACGCTCGGTGCGCGAGGCCAGTTCTCCCAGCTCGGTGAAGCCGAGCGTCGGTGCGACGCCGGCGATCTTGTGTGCGATGCGGCCGACCTCGGAGACTTCCCCCGGCGTGCAGCTGTCCTTTCGCAGGGTCTCGCCGAGAACATCGAGCCGGGCGAGGGACTGGTTGAGCACCCCCAGGTAATGCGGCACCATGTTGCGCAGGCGCTGTTCCAGCTGTTGCTGGGCCGCCGCCGGCTCGCGCCGGGTCACGGGGCGCTCGTCCAGGGCCAGATGCAGGCTTTCGGGGGTTCCGCCGGCGCTGTGCAGTTCGGCGCGTACCAGGCCGACCGGGTCTTCGGCGGACAGCTGGTTGAACTGCACCGGCTGATGGAATTTCAGCGCGATGAAGCCGCGATAGCCTTGCGAATGGCCGAGGCGAAGCTGGTTGAGCGTCTGCTGTGCGGCAAGCTGCTCCGATTCCGTCGGCGGATGGTCGTGAAACGCCAGCATGAAAAGGCCCTGCCCGCCATATGTGGCCATCAGCTTTCGGCCCTCGAAGGCATTGGAGATGGCCGAGGCGGCATCCTCGAGAAGGGAGACCAGGCCGGCCTCGTCGCTGGCTGCCTCGATTTCATGGAAGCCGGAGATCTCGCAGACCACCAGCGAGGTTTTCAGAAGATCGGCGCGCGGTATCCTCTTGAGGCGCAGCTCGAACTCGTCCCGCCCGGTGAAGCCCGGAGCGATGACGCAGTACTCGGCCGGCACGTGCCGCTCCAGCGCTTCCATCTTGCGGGCAAGGGTGGAAATCTCCACTTCCTGCTTGGCGATCTCCCTGATCTTCGCGCTGATCCCTTCGGCAATGCGCACCCGTGTGCCCAGCTCCAGCATGTCGAAGGGCTTGGTCACGTAATCGGTGGCCCCGGCGGCAAAGGCGGAATCAATCCATGATTTCTCGTGCCGTGCGGTGACCATGAGGATGGGCGTTTCCCGGTAGTCGGGCATCTGGCGGACGGTCCGGCACAGTTCGATCCCGTCCATGCCATCCATCTGGATGTCGAACAGGAAACAGTCGAAGGGCGTGGCAGCGGCCCTGATCTTGCGCAGCGCGTCGGGGCCGGACTCGGCCTGGGTCACGTTGTCGTATCCGGAAATCCGGAGTGCCTCGAAAAGCATCGAGCGGGCGATAGGATCGTCGTCTACTGTCAGTATTCTCACCGCAAGACCTCCATTTCCCAAGACAAATGAGGGCAGAAGCCGCTGTCGGCCCTGCCCGCCGCCGATGAAGGATGGAGACCGCCTGCCGTGATGGCCTGCATCCGCCCGTGCCTCGAATTGCCGCCCCTTCGGGCCGTTGTTGCCAGCAGCCTAGGCCCCGCTGGCGGGGATTTCAACTTGTGGCTGTGGTCGGGCGTGGTGATCGGTTGCATTCGTGGCACTGCGGATACATCCCTGTCAGGCGGTGAACTTCAGAAGATTGTCGGGTTGCGCCGGGCCCCTTCCCGTTGCCGGTTTCAGGGCTTCGCGGATCTGGTCGCACAGGGTCATCGGGTCGAACGGCTTGGTGATGACGGCCGTCGCGCCCCTTTCCAGAAGCTTGCGGGCAAATTCCTGCTCTGCCCTGGCCGACATGAAGATGACCGGCGTTCCGGACAGGCCGCATTCGGATTTCAGCCGCTCCCAGGTTTCCGCGCCGTCCATCCCGGGCATGACCATGTCCAGAAGGAGCAGGTCCGGCGGCGCGACCCTTGCCTTTTCGAGGGCTTCCACCCCCGAACCGCACTGCTCCAGATCGAAGCCGTCATCGAGCGAAAAGGCGAGTTTGGTGATGACGCGGATATCGTCGTCATCATCGACGTGAAGAACCCTGATCTTGCTGCTCATCTGCTTCTACCTCTCTTGTTGCCGGCGGGTTGCGCTCCGCGGGCCATTCTCTCTTCTCTCTTTGCAAGTCGTCGTCATGCGGCGATTTCCAGACTTTCGCCGCCGGGAGCCTTCTCGACAGTGGCCTTGGGCAGGTCGATGTGGAACGTCGTGCCCTCTCCGAGAGTGCTCTCGAAATCGATGCGGCCGGCGTGCAGCTTGATGATGCGCCTGGTGATCGCCAGGCCGAGGCCGGTGCCCTTGCGCGGCTTGCCGTCGGCGGGCTCCAGCTGCGCGAAGCTTTCGAACACCTTCTCGCGGCCTTCCGGCGGGATGCCCGGGCCCTTGTCGGCCACCGAGATCCGCCAGGCGCTGCCCTGGTCGGAAACCGAGATCACCACGTCCTCGCCCTCGGGCGAGAACTTGGCCGCGTTGGACATCAGGTTGGTCATGACCTGCATCAGGCGGTTGCGGTCGCCCATGACCACGGCATCTTCGGGCAGCTCGCCGGCCCTGAAGCTCATGCGGTGCTCGACGGCATAGCCGGTGTTGACGGCGATCGCCTCCTTGACGAACTCGTCCAGGCGCAGGGGGGCCATATCCATTTCCATCTTGCCGGCGACGATCTTTTCGAAATCGAGGATGTCGTTGAGAACGCCCAGCATGCGGTCGGTGTTGCGATCGGCGATGTCGACAAGCTGCGCCCCTTCCGGGGGAAGATCGCCCGCCACGCCGGACTTCAGCAGCCGCAGCGAGCCCTTGATCGAGGTCAGGGGCGTGCGCAGCTCGTGGCTGACGTTCGAGACCACCTGGAGGCGATGACGTTCCTGCCGCTTGCGTTCGGTGATGTCGCGCAGGATCGAGACGAAAACCGGGTCGTTGTCGGGCAGGACGTGGATGCGGGTGGTGATCTCCACCCAGCTGCCCTGGTTTCTGGCCTGTATGGTTACGGTCTCTTCCTCGCCGGTCAGAAGCGGCTGGATATGGGCGTTGAAGAACGCCATGTCGAAATCCGGGGTGGTCTCGGCGATGGCCTTCCCGCGGGCCTCTTCCAGTGTCCAGCCGCAGCGTTCCAGCGCGCGGTCGTTCATGAAGATGATCCGATGATCCTCGACGCGGTAGATGAACACCTCGTCGGGCAACTCCTTCAGCAGGACGGTCAGGAAATGGTCGGCCTCTGCCTTGCGCACGGCGGTGATGTCGGTGCTCATGGCTATGGTGCGCAGGTGGTTGCCCTCCGGATCGAAGACCGGAACGATGGTGGAGTGGACACGAACGATCCGCCCGCCCTTGGTGATCAGCTCCTGCTCGCCGGTAAACACCTCGCCGCGCGTGATCAGGCCCCGCAGCTCCTTGTATTTTTCGTTGTCGCGGCCGCCGGGGTAGAGAACGCTCGCATTCTGACCAATGATTTCGTCACGGGAATAACCAAACAGCTTTTCGAAGTTCTCGTTGACGTCGCGATAATATCCATCGAGGTCGGACTCGGCCACGATGCTGTGCATCTTCATCGCGTCCAGCTGAAAGCTGATCTGCATCCTGCCGTCGAGGATGCTCTGGCGTTCGGCCTCCATCCTGCGGGTCTGCTTGCAGATGAAATAGGCAAGCACGAAAAGTGCCGCCGACAGCGCCAGCAGAAGCGCTGCCTCAAAGGCGTCTTCCCAGAAGAATTGCCCGCCCTGCCCCCGGGTGAATGCCTCGATCAGATATCTGACGGCCAGCGCCAAAGTCATGACCGCAGTCAGAACCGCGGCCAGAACTGCGGCTGACTTGATGGACGTCAGGTTTCGGACCTTTTCCAAAATGCTTTCCATCGTTCCTCAGGCGCCCCAGCCAAGGCGACGCCTTCCTCTCCTCGTATTGTTCTGTCCCGAAGGCTCGTCGTTCTCGTGCAGATGGTTTTGTTTCCGTCCCGGCAACTCTCAGTTTGCAACCGGGCGATTGTCTGACCCGAAAATGGAATAACTTGGGCAATTTCGAGGGCGCTCGCGGGGCGATGCATTTCCTCGTGCGGGTGATCTGCCGCGGCACGAATTGGCGAAATCCCGCTCATTTCCCTTCCGGCGGACGGAAAGCACGTTGATTTTTTCAGGGCATTGCACGTTCCTGTCCCTGACACGGGCGGGCAGAAGACACCTGGCCGGAAAGCGCGTGCGGGTTCACGAGTGACGGGGTGCGGGCAGGGGAAAACCGAAAAAGTTTCCCCGTTCAAGGGTTCGGTGCTATCGTTAAAATTGTAGTCCCGCGTGATAATGGTTGCTTGGGAGGGTGAGCGACTACCACTACCACCCGCCGCTTGCGGATCCGCAGAAGGTCCGGGGCGCGCAGAGCAGAAGGCAGGCACAGGAAGATGAAGATACTGTCCGTAGATGACGACGAACTGATACTGGAGCTGCTGGTCGAAAGCCTTGCCCAGGCCGGATTCCACGATGTGACGACGGCGAACTCTGCCCAGAGCGCACTTGATCTCATCGCGGCGCTTGATGCGGAAAACATGGACGACGAGGAAGGATCATTCGATTGTTTCCTTCTCGATATCGAGATGCCGGGCATGAATGGGATCGAGCTGTGCACCGAGATCCGCAAGATGCCGGCCTACAGGCGCACGCCGATCCTCATGGTCACCACCCTGTCCGATCGCAACAACATCGAGAAGGCCTTTGCGGCCGGGGCCACCGACTACATCAACAAGCCCTTCGACCAGATCGAGCTGGGCTCGCGCATCCGTCTGGCCAGGATGCTGGTCAACGAACAGCGGCGCGGGCTGCAGGCCTATTTCATGGCTTCGGCCCTGACCACCGGCCTTGATGACGAAAAGACCGCGCTGTTCCAGGCTCCGGTCACGGTCGAGGGGGTGGAGCGGGTCGTCGATCTGCAGGTGCTCGAGAACTTCCTGCTGCAGCTTTCGCGCAAGGGGCTGTACCAGTCGGCGGCGATCGCCTTCAAGTTCACCGAGGCGAAGGAGGCCTTTCTCAAGCTTGGCGAGGCCGAATATTACGAACTGCTGGAAAAGGTTGCCGCGCTGATCGCGAAAGGCTTCGGCAAGTGCGATTTCCTTCTTTCCCATTTCGGCTCGGGCCTGTTCGTCGGTGTGATCGACCGCTCCGGCGCGCCGCTCCCGGAAAATTTCGGCGACATCCTGGCGAAAGCGGCCGAGGAGGCGGGCCTGAAGCCGCAGGACGGCCGGCCCGGCATCATAGTGGGAGATCCGGTGGAAAACCCGATCCACCGCCGCAACGACATCCATTCCATGCTTCTTGATGCCACGGCATCGGTGACGGAAAAGACCCTGCGAATTGACGCCAAGGTTCTGAAGGTGAAGCCCCTGATTCCCAAGGGGCTGAAGTTCAATCTGTTTTCCGACAAGTAACCGCGATGGGTATATCCATGGCCAAGCCGGATTTCGAAGGAGCGCTGGCAAAGATAAGAACCCGGTTTCTTGACCGCCTTCGCGAGCAGAGCGCCGAGTTGCGACAGTTGCTTGAACAGGCGGAAAGCGGTGCGGGCAGGCGCGACAGCATCAAGGCCTTCGGGGCCATTGCGCACAAGATAGCGGGGCTGGCGAAATCCGTCGGTTTTGCCGAGCTGGGGCAGGCGGCTCTCGAGGCGGATCAGACGATCATCCGCTGGCTCGGCGACGAAGAACCGCAGCCGAGCTTCTCGGATGTCCTGTGGACCATGAAAAACTGCCTGGCCCGCTGCGAGGACGCGCTTTCCGGAAACGGGTGACAGGCAGGCGGGCCGCGGCCGCTCAGGGTTTGGCGTCCCGGCGCAGCAGCGTGTCGCCGGGTGACATCCGGCTCCTGAACACGATCTTCTCTCCCGGTTCGGCGGATTCGTCGGCGATGCGCCGGGCGATGATTTCGGCCGCGGCGCGGCCGATTTCCATGCGGCAGGCGTCCATCGTGGCCAGCCGCCGCGGCAGGCCCTCGAGAAGCTCCACCCCGTTGAACCCGGCCAGCCCGATCTGGCCGGGAATGTCCATCCCCCGTTCCAGCAGGTAAAGCAGCCCGCCAGCGCCGATCATGTCGTTGGAGTAGTAGAGGAAATCCAGATCGGGATGGCGCTTGAGGATGGCCTCTGTCATCTCGCGACCCTTCAGCAGTGCCGAGCCGCCGGAGTAGAACTCCTGATCTACCACCTCCAGCCCGGCCCTGGCCAGCGCCTCGGTGAAGCCCTCGAAGCGTTTGCGCGCCCGGTGGTCCAGCGGCATCTTGGTGCCCAGGAACCCGATGCGGCGATAGCCTTGCCGGACGATCTCGGTGGCCATCTCGTAGCCGGCGGCGCGGTGCGAGATACCCACCACCGCATCGATCGGCTCGCCGTCCACGTCCATGATCTCGACCACCGGAATCCCCGCCGCCCGCAGCATGGCGCGGCTTGGGTCCGAGTGCTCCAGCCCGGCGATGATCACCCCCGAGGGCCGCCACGAGAGCATCTCGTAGAGCACCTTCTCCTCGCGCTCGGGGCTGTAGTTCGTCACCCCGACCACAGGCTGAAGCGGGGTTTCGTCCAGCACTTCGGAAATGCCCGAGAGCACCTCGGGGAAGACCATGTTGGAAAGCGACGGAATGATGACGGCCACGAGATTCACCCGTTGCGAGGCCAGCGCACCGGCGATCTTGTTGGGCACGTATCCCAGCGCCTTGGCCGCCTTCAGAACCTTGCTGCGGGTCGCCTCGGAGACGTCGCCGCGGTTGCGCAGAACCCGGCTGACGGTCATCTCGCTGACCCCCGAGGCCTCGGAGACATCGCGCAGCGTCAGCGGTCTTTTCCGTAGCTTTGCGGTTTTGCCTGCCACCCGTGCCACCTGTGTTGCCTGGCAGATTGTTATCGGCAAAACGGGGGCTTGTGCAAGCGGGGCCGAGGGCGTACGTTATCGCTAACACCGCCGGTTGGGCCGGTTGTAACGGCCCGGAGCGTCGTGAAAGCTCTCTTCCCAGATGTTTCCGGGCGCAAAGGGGGAGCGGCGGGCCAATCTGCTCCCCCTTTCTTTTTCTTTCGGGCGGTTTTTCCCTGGCATTCCCGGCTTGCCTTGCCGGGCGTTTGCCGCGAAAAAGGGCGCGCGGCCCCGTAGCTCAGAGGATAGAGCAACCGCCTCCTAAGCGGTAGGTCATAGGTTCGACTCCTATCGGGGCCGCCAGCGCAGTTTTCCTACCGGCATCGCATGTGCCTGGCGCCCTGACAGGCCAGCGAGCGCAGGCTCCACAACGATTTCAGATAGACGATGATGCTGTCGATATCGTCTTCCGTCATCTGCCCGGAGAAGGCCACCATGCGCGGATTGCGCGGCGAGCCCCTGGAAATGGTTTCCTTGAGCGAGGCGTCCGAATGGTGCCAGCCATGCATGTCGTCATTGAGCGCGGGCGCCTTGAAGCCGAATTCGTCGCGCGCTTCGGGGTCTCCGGGGGCTTCGCCCACGCCCCGTGCGCCATGGCAGGCCGCACAGGTGCCCTCGAACAGCTGCTCGCCGAGGGCCAGCCGTTCGGGGGTGAACTTGTCGCTGCCCTCGTAGCTGATCCAGTCTCGCCCGCCGTTGCGGCTCATCATGATCGCGGCGGTGTCCATGATGGCATAGATGGTGTCGGGGTCGAGCGGATCGGCGGCGAGGCCGAGGATGTAGCGGTCTGCGAAACCGTCCTCGAGAACCTGCCATTGCAGTTCGGGCTCCTGTGCGCCCACCAGGCCGACGCCGAAGATGTAGGCCAGAACCTTTCCGCCGGGCAGCACCGTCACCGCCGTGGCCGGATTGCCCGATTCATGAGCCGGGCGCCAGGATTCGCCGCCATCTCCCGAAAGCAGCAGCCCGCCCATGGTGGCAGCATAAAGACCGTTTTCCGAAAGCGAGGATCGGGCCACCGAAAACACCTTTTCGGGCGAATTGGGGATCTGCTCCCAGGTTTTTCCGCCATCGAGGCTGGTCACGATGCCGCCGGCCACCGCTGCCAGCGCATCCGGGTTGCCCGGCATCACCGACAGAGAGCGCACCGCCACGGGGCCTGCGGAAACCGGGCGCCAGCTGGCCCCGCCGTCTTCGGACAGCATGAGCGGGGCGGGTCTGCTCTGGGCGTCGATGCCGCTGAGAAAGATCCTGCCGGCGCGGTTGATGTCTCCGGCCAGCCCGGTCACGGCAAGCTCGACGTCCGGCAGCACGGTTGCCATGCCATCGGGCCCGGCGCGCATCAGCCCGGACTCGGTGCCGATCAGCAGCACCGCATTGTCGGTGCGCAGCGGCTGCGGGGCCACGGCCACGCCATTGATGCGCTCGATCTGTTCGGTGGGGCCGCTCTGGGCCGCGGCCGCGAAGGGCGGAAGGGCAAGGGCGAGAGCGGCGGTCAGGGCCTGCAGGGCGCGCGAAAACAGCTTCATGTCGTTCCTCCGTTCCGGCCGGTGGCCCTGGTCGCGCTCCAGTCCCGGCCGGTTTCGGGATTTTATGCGAATCGGGCCGGGAAAACAGGCCCGATCCGTGCTGCAAATCCGCACATCCCGCGCTGGAACCCTGCACCGGCCCTCAGACCATGCGGATCACGTCCTTGTCGATGGCCAGCATGTAGCCCTTGCGGGCGATGTTCCTGATCAGCAGCTCGCTCACCAGCTGGTTGCCCAGTGCATCGCGCAGCCGCTTGATGCGGGTGGCCCCGGCGGCCTCGTCGCATTCGTCCGGCGCGCGCCCCGAGATCATCGCCTCGATCTCGGCGCCCGAAAGGATGTCCTCGTCCATCCGCGCCTCGGCCAGCACCGAGAGCGTCTCGATCGCCGCCCTGGTCAGCTTGAATTCCATGTTGTTGAGATAGACGGTGTTCTGGTCGCGGCTGATCAGCAGCGAAGACACCTGTATCCCCTTGCGCTCGATTTCGCCCATGCGCCGGTTCAGCCCGATGATCGTCACCAGAAACACCAGCGCGGCGATCAGCAGCGCGGTGGAGAACACCAGCAGCACGAAGATCACCACCCGGTAGCTGGCCAGAACGTCGGAAAAGGCGGTGCCGCTTTGCGCGAGGATCTCCAGAAGCTTGATCTCGGCGCCGCTGGTGAGATCGTCGTTTTCCACGAAGATCCGCTCGACCCGCTGGTTGAAGGCGTTGGCATCGGGCAGGTTGATGAACAGCAGGAAAGCGGCCACCAGCAGAATGCCGACGATGGCCGCGATACCCAGCGCGATGATGCGGTTTCCCGACTTCCGCGCATCAGTAGCGGAGGAAGAATTTCCCAGCACTTTCTCTTCTCTTCTCCAGTCCCTTTTCGTCGAAGAACGACAGGATGTTCAGCAGCTGCCAGCCGTCCACCGCGATGCGCCGCGCAACCTCGAGGGCGGCAAGCTCGGGGTTGGCGCAGGCCTCGCCGGGCAGTTCCATCACACCGTAATGCAGCCGCAGGGGATTGTCGCGCTTGGCCTTGTAGTCGGCATAGCAGGCAGCCGCGGCGGGGCCCGCCAGCACCAGCGCCAGAGCGGCCGCCGCCGTATGGATCAGGAGTTTTCTCATGCCCCCAGCCTGCGCAATGCGGCCCGGTTATTCAATAGCCGCGGCCTGTGGCGGCGCTGTTATCCGATAACAGGGGGCTGATATTGCCTATCTTTCCGGCATCAGTCGATCGTTGCCTCATCCCGGCCGGTTCTGCCCGGCGGCATGAGACAAGGATAAAGCCATGACCCGCAGCCTGAAAGCCACCATACTCGCCATCTCGATCGCGCTGATCGCCCTGACCGGAATTGCCGCCGCCCCCGCGCAGGCCGGCAGCCGAAGCAAGGATGAATTCGGCCGTTTCCTGGCCGGAGCGGTCGCGCTGGTGATCATCGGAAAGGCGATCGAGGAAACACTCGATGCGAAGAAGCCCCGGAAGGTTCACAGGCCGGTTCCCCCGGATCTTTCCCGCGTTCTGCCCGCGCAGTGCTACTTCCCCATCGACACGGCCGACGGCATCCGCGGGGTCTACGGCAAGGCATGCCTGCAGAAGAACATGCCCAACGCCGAGCGCCTGCCGCGCTTTTGCGAAGAAACCGTGCGGGTGCGCCATGGCCGCCGCGCAAAGGTTTACGACGCCGGTTGTCTGAGCCGGTGGGATTACCGGGCCGAGGCACCGAGGTACTGACCACGAACAGGCACCCGGCGCGCTTTTCCCAGCTTGGCGCGCCGGTTTCTGGGGGCGGGTGCAAGGTGCCCGCCCCTTTTTTCTTGCGCCGGTCGGTGCTGCCGGCTTACCTGCGCGCATGGCAAGGACCCCTCCCGATTTCAGCCTTGAGCGCGCCGCTTTCGCCCGTGGGGCAGCCCGCGTGGCGGGGGTTGACGAGGTGGGGCGCGGGCCGCTGGCAGGCCCGGTAGTGGCCGCCGCCGTGTGCCTCGATCCGGCCGCCATTCCCGAGGGGCTGGCCGATTCCAAGGCGCTCACCGCCAGCCGCCGCGCTGCCCTGGCCGACGAGCTGCGCGCCTGCGCCGATGTCTCGGTGGCCGAGGCCAGCGTGGACGAGATCGACCGTCTCAACATCCTGCAGGCCGCCATGCTGGCCATGCAGCGCGCGGTGGAGGGGCTTGCCGCCCCCCCCGACCATGTGCTGGTGGACGGCAACCGCATTCCGAAGGCGCTGGCCGGGCGGGCCGAGGCGGTGGTGAAGGGCGATGCCCGCTGCCTGTCGATCGCCGCCGCCTCGATCGTGGCCAAGGTGCACCGCGACGCGCTGATGGTGGATTTGGCGCAACAGCACCCCGGCTATGGCTGGGAGAAAAACGCGGGCTACCCCACAAGGGCCCATCTGGAGGCGCTGCAAAATCTTGGGGTCACCCCACATCATAGGCGTTCGTTCCGGCCGGTGCACAACATCTTGTATCAAGAAAAAATCTAAATCCTTGATTCAAAAAAAGAATTTGACGTCGAATCACCTTTGACTCATCTTTGTCCGCAATAAACGACGCGTCACGGAAGACGTGGGACAGAGGCAGAGATGAAGACCAGGACCAGAAAGAAGGAAGCAGGGGAGCTTCCGCTCAACCAGATCTTGCCCGGCGACTGCATCGAGGTGATGAACAGCCTGCCCGAGGCCTCCGTCGATCTGATCTTCGCCGATCCGCCCTACAATCTTCAGCTCAAGGGCGATCTGCACCGCCCCGACAACTCGAAGGTCGATGCGGTGGATGACGCCTGGGATCAGTTCGATTCGTTCAGGGCCTATGACCGCTTCACCAGGGCCTGGCTGAAGGCGGCGCGGCGGCTGCTCAAGCCCCATGGCGCGATCTGGGTGATCGGCTCCTATCACAACATCTTCCGCGTCGGCGCGGCGATGCAGAACGAAGGCTTCTGGATTCTCAACGATGTGGTCTGGCGCAAGTCCAACCCGATGCCCAATTTCCGCGGCAAGCGCTTTACCAATGCCCATGAAACCCTGATCTGGGCCTCCCGGGCCGAGGCCAGCAAGTACACCTTCAACTACGAGGCGCTGAAGGCGCTCAACGAAGGGGTCCAGATGCGCTCGGACTGGGTGCTGCCGATCTGCACCGGGCATGAGCGGCTCAAGGACGAGGCCGGCAACAAGGCCCATCCCACGCAGAAGCCCGAGGCGCTGCTGCACCGGGTGCTGGTGGCCACCACCAACCCCGGCGACGTGGTGCTTGATCCGTTCTTCGGCACCGGGACCACCGGTGCGGTGGCCAAAATGCTGGGCCGCGAGTTCATCGGCATCGAGCGCGAGGCCGCCTACCGCAAGGTGGCCGAGGCCCGTATTGCCAAGGTGCGCAAGTTCGACAAGGCGGCGCTGGAGGTCACGGCCAGCAAGCGGGCCGAGCCGCGCGTGCCCTTCGGCCAGCTGGTGGAACGCGGGCTGTTGCGCCCGGGCGAGGTGCTGGTCAGCCCGCGCGGCAAGACGGCCAAGGTGCGCGCCGACGGCACGCTGATCGCCGACGAGGTCAAGGGCTCCATCCATCAGGTGGGCGCGGCACTGGAAAGCGCGCCCTCGTGCAACGGCTGGACATACTGGCACTTCCGCCGCGACGGCAAGCAGGTGCCCATCGACGTGCTTCGCCAGCAGATCCGCGCCGAGATGAGCTGACTATCCAGGCTTTACCGCCGGTGCCTGTGGCCTGACCACGGCACGACTGCCCCGCCCTCGCAAGACGGCGGGGCTTTTTTCGGCGCGTTTTGCAAGGTGGTCCGGGTGAAAGCCTGCGGCTGCCGCGTGTCGCGCCTGATCGCCCGTTCCTCGTCCGCCCCCTTGGCGGCCGCCCGCCCTTCGGTTGCGCATGCAGGCAAATCCGATCAGGGATCAAGAGCGACATGCTCTACCGCGGCATCGGCAGATCCCATGTCTTGTAGGGAGCCCAGTCGGTGATTTCCGGGTAATACATCGCCCGCCACTTGCGTACGCGGGGGTTCATCACCCGCCGCCACAGGGGCGGGATCATGGCCGCCAGCGTCATCAGCGGATAGCCGTAGGGCAGTTGCGGTGCCTCGGCCTCGGTGTAGTTCTGCAGAAGCGGAAAGCGCCGGTCGGGGCGGTAGTGGTGGTCGGAGTGGCGCTGAAGGTTGATCAGCAGCCAGTTCGAGGCCCGGTGCGCCGCGTTCCACGAATGGTGCGGCTTCACGTGCTCATACCTGCCGTCGCCGAGGTGCTTTCGCGTGAGGCCGTAATGCTCCACGTAGTTCACCAGTTCCAGCTGCCAGATGGCGATGAAGGCCTGATAGACGAACAGCCCCAGCCCGGCCCAGCCGCCCAGCCAGAAGGCCAGCAACAGGCAGCCCCCCTGCAGCACCAGATAGCGCCAGAAGGGGTTGGCACGGCTGGCCCAGCCCAGGCCCCGGCGGGCGAGCATTTCCCTTTCCGCCCGCCAGGCCGAGGGCAGCCCCTGGCGCAGCACGCGCGGGAAGAAACGGTGGAAACCCTCGTTGTAGCGGGCCGTCACCGTATCGCGCGGGGTGCCCACGTGGCGGTGGTGCACCAGCAGGTGCTCGGTGCGGAAATGCGAATAGAGCACCGTGGCCAGCAGCAGATCGCCCAGCCAGCGCTCCAGTTTCGTTTTCTGGTGCATCAGCTCGTGGGCGTAGTTGATGCCGACGGTGCCGGTCACCACGCCGACGCCGAAGAACAGGATGATCTTCTCCAGCACATCCAGATGCTCGGCACGGGGGGCGTACCAGATCAGCCCGAACAGCAGCGCAAACTGTATGGGAAACCAGATCAGGGTGATCAGCCGATACCAGAAGAGGTTTTCCTCGGGCGTTTCCGGGTCGGCGTTTTCGGTGTTCAGGCCGGTGAGAAAATCGAGCAGGGTGAACAGCCCCCAGCTGGCCAGTGGCGGCAGCGCCAGCGCCCAGCCGCCGCGAGCGGCGGCAAACAGCACCACCGGCACCAGAATCAACGACAGCCAGAACGGCAGGGCGCGCTGGATGCGGGCGACATTGTCGGCGGATATCATCGCTTTCAGGCCTCTTTTCCGCGCGCACTCTAGCAGAGCACCCGCAGCGCTCAAAACCCTTTCAGAAGGGGCGCAGCCAGCGCATGGGCCTTGCGCATCACGCTGGGCAGGCTGGCGGGGTCGAACTCGGCCGCGGGCATGAAAAAGCCGCGCTCCGGCCGGGCATCTTCGTCAAGCCGCGCCACCCGCAGCGAAAGGTGCAGGTGGAAATGGGTGAAGGTGTGGCGCACCTGCGCGCCCGGATCGGCCCAGTCGGCCTGCAGCGGCGGGGCGGGCGCGGGGGCCTCGCCCCATTCGCTGCAGGGCCAGCCCAGCATCCCGCCCAGAAGCCCGCGGGAGGGGCGGCGCTCCACCAGCCAGGCGCCATCGGCGCGCCGGGCGATATAGGCGATGCCGTGGCGGGTGGGCCGGGCCGCCCTTGGCGCGCGCCGGGGCAGAACATTCGCAAGGCCCTTTTTGTGCGCCGCGCAATCGCCCGCCCAGGGACAGGCCCCGCAAGAGGGAGACTTCGGCGTGCAGACGGTTGCGCCGAGATCCATCAGCGCCTGGGCGTGGTCTCCGGGGCGCTCGGTCGGCGTCAGCCGCGCGGCAAGCCCGGCGAGGCGGCGCTTGGCGGCGGGCAGGGGCTCTTCCACCGCATGCAGCCGGGCCATGACCCGCTCCACGTTGCCGTCAACCACCGTCTCGGGACGGTCGAAGGCGATGGCGGCGATTGCCGCCGCCGTGTAGGGGCCGATGCCCGGCAGTTTGACAAGCTCGTCGCCTGTGCGCGGAAACTGCCCGCCAAACTCATCGGCCACTACGCGGGCACATGCGATCAGATTGCGCGCCCGCGCGTAGTAGCCCAGCCCCGCCCATTCGGCCATCACCTCGGCCTCGGGGGCCGCGGCCAGGGCCTGCACGGTGGGCCAGCGGTGGGTGAAGCGCTCGAAATAGCCCTTTGCGGCGGCCACCGTCGTCTGCTGCAGCATCACTTCGGAAAGCCACACGCGATAAGGGTCGGGCAGGCGGCCGGCCGCCCGTTGTGCCGGGCCGACGCGCCAGGGCAGGGTGCGCGCATGGAGGTCATACCATGCCAGCAGCCGCTGGCCGAGATCGGGGCTGGGCAATACTGTGCTCCGCCTGGTGGCTTTGGGCTGGCGGTGGCGCCAGCGTTGTCTAGAATAGTGCAATGCACGGAACATTCCAGAGATGACACAGGCAGGGCAGGAAAGACCCAAACGGCGGCTGCGCGGCTTCGAGCCCGCCGCCGGGTTGCTGAAGAACCGGATCCGCCAGGTGGGCGAGAGCCGGGGCTTCGCCGTTTCCCGGCTGCTGACGCACTGGGCCGAGATCGTCGGCGAGGAAATCGCCAGCATCGCCCTGCCGGTGAAGGTCGGCTATGCCAGGGGGGGCTTCGGCGCCACCCTGACCCTGCTGACCACCGGCGCCCATGCCCCGGTGCTGCAGGCGGAGCTGCCGAAGATCATCGAGAAGGTGAATGCCTGTTACGGCTATGCGGCCATATCGCGCATCCACATCACGCAGACGGCCCCGCTAGGCTTTGCCGAAGGCCAGGTGGCTTTCCGTGCTGCCGAGCCGAAAGAACCGCCACAGCCCGACAGCTCTGCGCGCGAGGCCGCCGGGGCGGTGGTGGCAGGAATCGAGGATGGGGATCTGCGCCGGGCGCTGGAGGCGCTCGGGGCGAACGTCCTGTCCAGGAAAAAACGCAAGAAGGCGGAAAAATGAATAGAATCGCAACAATCCTGGCCGCTCTGGGCGTGATCATTGCTGGCGGCCTGTGGTATTTCATGCAGGGCGAAGAGGCGCCGCCCCCGCCTGTGCCAACCGCGCAGCAGCAAGGCGCGCAGGCCAGCCCGCCCGCCGGAGAGGCCCTGCCGGTGATCGAGGACATCACCATGGGCAACCCCGAGGCCAGCGTCACGGTGATCGAATATGCCTCCTTCACCTGCCCGCATTGCAAGAATTTCCATGCCGGCCCGTTCAGGCAGCTCAAGGCCGAGT
>WFPZ01000116.1 GCA_015487335.1 Paracoccaceae bacterium | reverse complement strand
GCCATAGACATCGCGACCGTTGCGGATTTCCTCGGCGATGGCGTCGGTCAACTGCAGCTCGCCCCCGGCGCCGGCCTTGATGCGGCTGAGGTTCTGCAGAACCTTGGGCGAGAGAATGTAACGGCCGATCACCGCGAGGTTGGAGGGCGCGGCCTCGGGGGCGGGCTTTTCCACCATCCCCTTCACGGAAACCATCGCGCCCATGTCTTCGGCCACATCCAGCACCCCGTAGGCAGAGGTGGCCTCGGGCGGCACCTCCATGGCCGCCACCATGGAGCCGCCGGTTTCGGCATGGGCCTCGACCATCTGCTGCAGGCAGGGTTTTTCGGCGGCGATCACGTCATCGGGCAGGATCACGGCGAAGGGCTCGTTTGCGATCAGACGGCGGGCGCACCACACCGCATGGCCCAGCCCCAGCGCCTTGTGCTGGCGGATATAGGCGATGGCACCGCTTTCCATGTTGGTGCTCTTGAGCAGCTCGAGCAGTTCGTTCTTGCCCTTCTTGCGCAGCTCCTGCTCCAGCACCGGGGCGTTGTCGAAATAGTCCTCCAGCGCCCCCTTGCCGCGCGAGGTGACGAAGATGAACTCCTTGATGCCGGCGGCGCGCGCCTCGTCGATGGCGTATTGAATCAGCGGCCGATCGACCAGCGTCATGATTTCCTTGGGAATGGATTTTGTGGCCGGCAGAAACCTCGTGCCAAGCCCCGCCACCGGAAAGATCGCCTTCGTGACCCTGCGCTTCATCTGGTTACCTCGGTTATCATCACCTGGAAATATCGTCCGCGATATGCCAGCATGTGATTTATTGCCGAATGTGTTCTTAAAATGAAACTATTCGGTTTTTTTCCGCCCGTCACCCGATTGGTCCGCCATATCCCACGGATGGCGCACAGCGGCAACACGGGAATCCTCGCGCCGGGCCGCCGCGCCGGGGCCCTCGGCGCGGGAAATCCGGTAACGGTGCTCCCAGAAACCGGCCGGGTGAAACCTTACCCGCCGGGTGCGCAGCACCCGCCCTTGCAGGTGCAGGGAAACCACCTTCCCCTCCTCCGCCTCCGCGCGCGCCCGGGCACGAAGGCTGCGGGCCCTGAGCAGGTCGCCGGCAATCAGCCCGTGGCCGGGCCGGGGTGACGTGAAGGGCAGAAAGGCGCTCCGGGCGGGGCCGACCGGCGGGGCCGGGGCAAGCGGGCGCGCCATGCCCTCGGCAACCCCCTCGCGGAAGGTGGCGAGCACGCGCTCCACGTCGCGCGGCTCGCAATTGCCGCGCAGCATATGCCGGACAAGCCGCCGGCGCTGGGCCGCCTCGGCCCGGGCAAGCGCCGGGCCGGGATCCGCGCCGGGGGCATGTTTGCGCAGGAATACGGCCAGGCTGGCTCCGATCTGGCGCAGGCTGCGGGGCATGTGCCGGGCCGTGCGCAGCTCGGAGGCCTCGGCCCCGTGATGCACTTCGGCCAGCGGCACCAGCGCCGTTTTTCGCCCCGCTGCGGCCAGACGCATGTTCAGGTCGGTCTCGTCGAGGTAATAATGGTAGTTCGGGTCGAACCCCCCCAGCGCTTCGAAGACCGTGCGGCGAAAGGCGCAGTTGGTGCCCTCGGTCTTGATGGCCCGGCCCGGACGGCCGTCGAAAACGGCGGGGCGGGTGCCTTCGGTCACCAGCGGGGTTTCCTCGGCCGCGGCCGAAACCTCCGCGCCGCGATACTGAAAGGAAATTCCGTCGCGCCCGCGCACGAAACCGCCGGCGGCATCGACCTCATGCGCAGCGAATGCCCCGGCGAAATGAAACAGCCAGCCCGGCTCGGGCACGGCATCGTCATCGATGAAGGCGATGACATCTCCGGCGGCCAGGGCGATGCCTGCGTTGCGCGCCGCCGAAATGTTGGCCTCGTCGAAGCGGGCCTGCTTGAAGCCGCCCCCGGGCAGGGCCTCGCGGGCGGCCGCCAGCCCCGGCCCGTCGGCGACCACGACGATCTCGAAAGGCTCGCGATACAGCTGCGAGACACCCCTCAGGCAGCGCTGCAACGAGGCGGGCCGGCCACGACTGACGATCACGACGCTGAAGCGCAGGGCGCTCATGGCAGGCCCATCTCGGCCATCATCGCCTCGAGCCGCGGCACGTCCTCGGGGTTGTTCAGCTCCCAGAACTGGCGGCCGCGCGCCTCGACCTCGACGCAGAGCACCGGCCGCCCCTGCTCGAGGAAGCGCAGCTGCTCCAGCCCCTCGAGGCTTTCCAGCGGGCCGGCGGGCCAGCGCGGATAGGCGGCCAGCGCCGAGGGGCGGTAGGCATAGACACCCACATGGTGAAACACCGGGGTGGGTTCGTCCTCGGCATAGGGGCGCGAGGTGAAGGGGATCACCTCCTTGGAGAAATAGAGCGCCCGGCGCTCGCGGTCGAAGACGGCGGTGGTGCCGCCCACGCGCCCGGCGCGCCGGTCGTCGAGAAAGCCCTTCAGCGCCCGGCCGTCGCAACGCAGAACCGGAGTGGCCACTTCGGCGGTGGGATGGGCGGCCAGCTCGGCCACCAGCGCCTCGACGAACCATGCCGGGGTCAGCGGCGCATCGCCCTGCAGGTTGACCACGATGTCGAAGCCGCCGCCCAGCGCGTCGAGCGCCTCGGCGCAACGCTCGGTGCCGTTGGCGCATTCGCCCGAGGTCATGACGACCTCGGCGCCGAAGCCCTCGGCGGCCTGTCTGATCCGCTCGTCATCGGTGGCCACCACCACCCTGTCCACGCCCGAAACCGCCTGCGCGGCCTCCCACGAGCGCCGGATCAGGCTGCGCGCCTGCCCGCCCGCGCCGCGCAGCATGACCAGCGGCTTGCCCGGATAGCGGGTCGAGGCGAAACGCGCGGGAATGACGACCAGAACGCTCATCACCGCCCCGCCTTCAGCTCCACCCCCGGCGCGTAGGCGATGAAGAAGGGGTTCTCGTAGCCCGGCTTGCCGTATCTCAGGGGCTGGAGATCGTCGAAGCGCACCACCTTGCCGCCCGCGCCAGCCAGCACCGCATGCCCCGCAGCGGTGTCCCACTCCATGGTGCGGCCCAGGCGCGGGTAGAGATCGGCCTCGCCGGTGGCCACCAGGCAGAACTTGAGGGAAGAGCCGGCGCTTTTCATGTCGGCCACCGCATATTGCGAGATGTAATCGTCCGTGGCCTGGTCGCGGTGGCTCTTGGAGGCCACCACCCGCAGGGCCGAGTTGTCGGGCGTGGAAACACGGATCGGCACCCCCCGGCCGGGGCTGTCCGGGGCAAGGGGGCCGGCCTCTTCCACCGCGCCGCCCTCGGGGGTGGTGTAGAACAGCCGCCCCCGGGCCGGGGCATGGACGATGCCGCGCAAGGGCGTGCCATTTTCCACATAGGCGATGTTGACGGTAAAATCCCCCCGGCGCTTGACGAATTCCTTGGTGCCGTCCAGCGGATCGACGATCAGGAACGTATCTTCCTGCCGGGCATGGGTGGCCGCCTGTTCCTCGGTGATCAGGGGCACCCCGGGGAAGGCGGCGCGCAACCCTGCCGAGATGATTGCATCGGCGGCCTCGTCGGCGGCGGTCACCGGGCTTTCATCCGCCTTGGTACGGACGGCGAAATCCTCCTCGCCATAGATTTCCAGTATCTTCTCGCCGGCTTCCAGCGCCAGCTCGCGCATCACGCGCATCAGTTTCTCGAAATCCACCCGCATCTCCCGCCTGTGCTGCCGGCACGCGCACCGATTGAAAGCGGCCGGTTTTCCCCTTATGCTGCCGCGTCAAAAGAACGGCAAGATTTACCTGCGATCATGCAGGGCAGAGCGCAGGCAGGGTTCGCATACCGCATGTTTCAGGTTCAGACCAAACGCAACAACGTCCGGGTTGCTGCCAACCTCGCCGAACTGATCTATCACGCCACGGTGCGCGAGCTGCGCAAATCCCACTCCAACCCGATCATCGGCCTGCTGATCAACATGATGCAGGCGATCATTCTGGTGGTGGTCTTCTATGTCACGTTCACCGTGCTGGGGCTGAGAACCGCCGCCGTGCGTGGCGATTTCATGCTTTACGTGATGTCGGGGATCTTCCTGTTCCTGACCCACACAAAGGCCATGGGCGCGGTCATCAACTCCGAGGGGCCGGCTTCGCCGATGATGCAGCACGCCCCGATGAACACGGCGATCGCCATAACCTCCTCGGCGCTGGCCTCCCTCTACATCCAGCTCCTGTCGATGTTCTTCATCCTGGCGCTCTACTATTCACTGGTCACCCCCTTCGAGGTGGAACAGCCGGTGGCCGCGCTGGGCATGGTCCTGCTGGCGTGGTTCTCCGGGGTGGCGGTGGGGCTTGTCTTCCTGGCGCTCAAGCCGTGGTTTCCCAGTTTCGTCGGCATCGCCTCGACGATCTACGCGCGCGCCAACATGATCGCCTCGGGCAAGATGTTCCTGGCCAACTCGCTGCCTCCCAAGCTGCTGGCGATGTTCAGCTGGAACCCGCTGTTTCACAGCATCGACCAGGCGCGCGGCTTCGTGTTCATCAACTATACCCCGTACAACACCTCCATCTCCTATCCCGTCTACGTAAGCCTGGCACTGGTCATGATCGGCCTGCTGGGCGAGTTCTACACCCGCAAGAACGCCTCGGCGAGCTGGTACAGCCGACGCTGAGCCGGGGACGCTCAGCCCACCACCCGCAGTGTGACGTTCAGCCGCCCGCCGAAGGGCAGGAGCCACGAACTGCCGAAGCGGATGCGATCGATGCCGTGATAGGCCAGCCGTGCCGGCCCGCCGATCACCGCCACGTCGCCCGAGTGCAGCCAGACGCTGCGCGTGGGCCCGCCACGGGTGGTGGTGCCGACACGAAACAGCGCATCGTCGCCCAGGGAAACCGACAGCACCGGCCAGCGGAAATCGGCCTCGTCGCGGTCCTGGTGCAGGCCCATCCGGGCGCCCTCGCGGTAATAGTTGATCAGGCAGCTGTCAGGCTGGCGCTCCAGCCCCGTCACCTCGCGCCACAGCGCCAGCAGCCGCTCCGGTATAGGCGGCCAGGGCGCACCGGAGGGGTGGCGGGGCTCGTAGCGGTAGCCCCCGGCGCCGGAACACCAGCCGTATTTCCCCGCCGAGGTCATGGAAACCGACATCCGCTTTCCAAAGCGCGTCACGGGCACGAACATCGGCGCACGGGCCACCACGGCGCGCAGATCCTCCACCAGCGCCGCCTGCTCCTCCGGCCCGAGGAGGCCTGCGAAAACCTGCACCCCGTTCACCTCCACCACACCGGAACGGCAGGTGCCGGAGGGGCGATCCTTCAAGCCCATGGAAAAGACTCCATTTTTCGAATTTATTGGCCCGGCGCACTGCTTGCAGGGGCTTGTGGCCCTGCCTATATACCCCGGGAAGCCGGATCGGGAAATTCCCGGTTCATCAAAACGGGATCGGAAGAGGGTGCCTCATGGGGCCCGATTCCAGAAAATCGCCTAGGAAGAGGAAACAGAGCATGGCTAAAGTCATCGGAATTGACCTTGGGACAACCAACTCCTGCGTCGCCATCATGGAAGGGTCGCAGCCCCGAGTGATCGAGAACGCGGAAGGTTCGCGCACCACGCCCTCGGTTGTCGCCTTCACCGAAAACGAACGTCTCGTCGGCCAGCCCGCCAAGCGGCAGGCCGTGACCAACCCCGAAAACACCATCTTCGCGGTCAAGCGCCTGATCGGCCGCAAGATCGACGACCCGGAAGTCGAAAAGGACAAGAAGCTCGTCCCCTACAAGATCGTGGACGGCGGCAACGGCGACGCCTGGGTCGAGGTGCGGGGAGAGAAATACAGCCCCAGCCAGATTTCGGCCTTCATCCTGCAGAAGATGAAGGAAACCGCCGAAAGCTACCTGGGCGAGGAAGTGAAGCAGGCCGTCATCACCGTGCCCGCCTACTTCAACGACGCCCAGCGCCAGGCCACAAAGGACGCCGGCAAGATCGCCGGGCTGGAGGTGCTGCGCATCATCAACGAGCCCACCGCAGCGGCGCTCGCCTATGGCCTGGACAAGAAGGATTCGAAAACCATCGCCGTCTATGACCTCGGCGGCGGGACCTTCGACATCACCATCCTGGAAATCGACGACGGCCTGTTCGAGGTGAAATCCACCAACGGGGATACCTTCCTCGGCGGTGAGGACTTCGACATGCGGATCGTCAACTATCTGGCCGAAGAGTTCAAGAAGGAGCACGGCGTCGACCTGACCAAGGACAAGATGGCGCTGCAGCGGCTCAAGGAAGCGGCCGAAAAGGCCAAGATCGAGCTGTCGAGCTCCAGTCAGACCGAGATCAACCAGCCCTTCATCTCCATGGATCCGGGCAGCGGCCAGCCGCTGCACCTGGTGATGAAGCTGACCCGCGCCAAGCTGGAAAGCCTGGT
>WFPZ01000115.1 GCA_015487335.1 Paracoccaceae bacterium | reverse complement strand
TGTGCCCGGCCTTCGACTGCCTCGATCTGGCCCAGGCCCTCACCCGCTCGGGCTTTCGTGGCCGTTACCGGATCATCGCCCCGGCCCTGCCCAACCCGGCGGTGATCATCTCGGAAATCGAGATGCTCTGCCCGGGGCTGGATTTCAGCTTCATCTTCACCACCGACGGGCTGGGCCGGCGCCTCAACTGAGCACCTTCAGCCCGTCGCGGAAGCGGCGCATGTTCTCGCGGTAGTGCTCGGCCGAGCGGCGCAGCGCTTCCACCGCCTCGTCGTCGAGCTGGCGCACCACCTTGCCCGGCGCCCCCACCACCAGCGAGCCGTCGGGAATCTCCTTGCCCTCGGTGATCAGCGCCCCCGCCCCGATCAGGCAGTTGCGGCCGATCACCGCGCCGTTGAGCACCGTGGCCCCCATGCCGATCAGCGAGTTCTCCCCGATCGTGCAGCCGTGCAGCATCGCCTTGTGGCCGATGGTGCAGCCCGCGCCGATGGTCAGCGGGAAGCCCATGTCGGTGTGCAGAACGCAGTTTTCCTGGATGTTGGTGGCCTCTCCCACCACGATGGGCTCGTTGTCGCCGCGCAGGGTGCTGCCGAACCAGATGCCCACTCCCTCGCCAAGTTCCACCCGTCCGATCACGTTGGCGTCGGGCGCCACCCAGAAATCGCCGTTTTCGGGCAATTGGGGCCTGTGTTCTCCCAGGACGTAAATGGTCATTTCCTGTCCTCGAATTCCTGATTGAGCGCGCGCACGAACGGGTTGAGCCAGGGCTGGCGGTCGCGGCGCATCCGTTCGGCGGCGACGATTGTCTGCAGCTTCTGCGCCGTCTCGTCGAGATCGTCGTTGACCAGCACGTAGTCGTATTCCGCCCAGTGGCTGATCTCGGCCTGGCTCTTGGCCATGCGCCCGGCGATCACCTCTTCGCTGTCCTGGCCGCGGGCGCGCAGGCGGCGCTCCAGCTCGGCGATCGAGGGCGGCAGGATGAAGATGGAAACCACGTCCTTGCCCAGCGACGAGTTGCGGATCTGCTGCCCGCCCTGCCAGTCGATGTCGAACAGCGTGTCGCGCCCCTCGGCCATGGCCTCTTCCACCGGCTTGCGGGGGCTGCCGTAGAAATGGCCGAACACTTCCGCATGTTCCAGCATCTCGCCGGCCGCGACCATGCGCTGGAACTCCTCGCGGTCGAGGAAGCGGTAGTCGCGCCCGTCCACCTCGCCGGGGCGCGGCGGGCGGGTGGTGGCGGAAACCGAAAACCGGATCGTCGGGTCCCATTCCATCAGCCGCCGCGACAGCGTGGACTTGCCCGCCCCCGAGGGCGACGAGATGATCAGCAGCAGCCCGCGCCGCGCATTCATGGCCTACTCCACGTTCTGAACCTGCTCGCGCATCTGATCGATCACCGCCTTGAGGTCAAGGCCGATGCGTGTCAGCTCCACCGATTGCGCCTTGGCGCACAGGGTATTGGCTTCGCGGTTGAACTCCTGGGTGAGGAAATCGAGCTTGCGCCCCACCGGGCCGTCTGCCTCCAGCAGGGCGCGGGCCGCATCCACATGGGCGCGCAGGCGGTCGATCTCTTCGGTCACGTCCGCCTTCACCGCGATCAGCGCCAGCTCCTGCGCCACGCGGTCGGGGTCGGCGCCCTCGGAATTGTCCAGCACCCGGGCAAGGTTTTCGCGCAAGGTCTGGGCCGTCTTCTCCTTGCGCGCCTCGGCCGCACGGGCGGCCCGTTCGGCCAGCGCGGCGATGGTGTCGAGCTGGCCGCCGATCACCCGCGCCAGTGCCGCGCCCTCGGCCGCGCGCATGCTGTCGAAGGCCTCCAGCAGGGCGGAAAATTCGCCGGCCAGGGCTGTGCGCAGGGCCGCGCTGTCGGCCTCGGGGCGGGCGCTCTCGGCAAAGACGCGCAGATCAAGGATCTGGGCGGCGCTGGTGGGGGCAAGCCGCAGCTCGTGGGCCGCGGCCTCCTGCTCGATGGCCTTCAGCGTGGCCAGCACCTGGCGCAGAAGCTCCGGATCGGGGGCAAGCGGGGCAGCGGCCTCGGCCTCGCGCTGCAGCTTCAGAGAAACCGTCACCGCCCCGCGCGCCACCGCCCCTTGCACCAGCGGCCTGAGCGCCGCCTCCAGCCCCTCGATCCAGTCGGGCAGGCGCAGGCGGATGTCGCGCCCGCGCGCGTTGACGGCGCGGATCTCCCAGGCCCAGGTGAAGCCGTGCCCCTCTCCGCGAGCCGAGGCGAATCCGGTCATCGATTTCGTCATGTGGGTTAACCAGTTAGCAATTTTTCAGGACACCCCGCCGCGAATCCATGGCATGTTAACGGGCGGGTAAGAATTGTTGCAGTAACGGTTAACAGACGGTGCATGGCGGGACAACCGCCCCGCCGCACCGGGGATGGGGGAGATGTCTGGAGGAGCTTTCACCGGTAATGGCAAGATCGTATCGCTGATGACGCGCATGGGAAAGCGGTTTCACGCCCCGGCCCTCGTGGAGGGCTACTGGCAGGCGCTGCGCGGAGGCGGAGATGTTCCGCTGCGCGCCCGGGTGGATCCGCGCGGCATCGAGGACGCGCTGGAATACGCCTTCATCGCCGAGCGCATCGCCCCCGGGGTGGCGCGGCTGCGCATCGCCGGGACCCACCTGAACGATCTGATGGGCATGGAGGTGCGCGGCATGCCGCTGTCGGCCCTGTTCGTCGCGCCGGCCCGCCCGGCCCTTGCCGAGGCGCTCGAGCAGGTCTGCACCGGCCCGGCCACCGCCCAGGCCACCCTCGAGGCGGCCGATGCGCTGGCCGGGGGGCGGCTGCGGGGGCGGCTGTTCCTGGCACCGCTGAAAAGCGACTTCGGGGAGGTGAACCGGATTCTCGGCTGCCTGCAGACCTTCGGGCGG
>WFPZ01000114.1 GCA_015487335.1 Paracoccaceae bacterium | reverse complement strand
ATGTATTCCTACTGCAACTCGGTGATGGAGCCCTGGGACGGCCCCGCCGCCCTGGCCATGACCGACGGGCGCTGGGTGTGTGCCGGGCTCGACCGCAACGGCCTGCGGCCCATGCGCTACGTGGTCACCGGCGACGGGCTGGTGATCGCCGGCTCCGAAACGGGGATGGTCTGCGTGGACGAGGCCAACGTTGCGGAAAAGGGTGCGCTCGGCCCCGGCCAGATGCTGGCGGTGGACATGAAGGAGGGCAGGCTGTTCCACGACACCGAGATCAAGGACAAGCTGGCCGCCAGCCAGCCCTTCGGCGAGTGGGTGCAGAAGATCACCGACCTCGAGGGCGAGCTGTGCTGCGTCACCGAAGCCGCCAAGTTCTCGGGTCCGGAGCTGCGCAAGCGGCAGATCGCGGCGGGCTATTCGATCGAGGAGATCGAACAGATCCTCAGCCCGATGGCCGAAGACGGCAAGGAGGCCATCGCCTCGATGGGCGACGACACCCCCAGCGCGGTGCTCAGCACCCGCTACCGGCCGCTGAGCCATTTCTTCCGGCAGAACTTCAGCCAGGTCACCAATCCGCCGATCGACAGTTTGCGCGAATACCGGGTGATGAGCCTCAAGACCCGCTTCGGCAACCTCAAGAACGTGCTGGATGAAAGCTCCAGCCAGACCGAGATCATCGTGCTCGACAGCCCCTTCGTGGGCAATGCGCAGTTCGACAAGCTGGTGGAGTATTTCAAGTCTCCGGTGGCCGAGATCGATTGCACCTTCCCCGCCGGCGCGGGCCAGGGCGCACTGCGCGAGGGGCTTGACCGGATCCGCGCCGAGGCCGAAGACGCGGTGCGCTCGGGTGCCGGCCATATCGTGCTGAGCGATCACCTGCAGGGCCCCGACAAGGTGGCGATGCCGATGATCCTGGCCACCAGCGCCGTGCACAGCTGGCTGACCCGCAAGGGCCTGCGGACCTTCTGCTCGCTCAACGTCCGTTCCGCCGAATGCATCGATCCGCATTACTTCGCGGTGCTGATCGGCTGCGGGGCGACGGTGGTCAACGCCTACCTGGCCGAAGACACCATCGCCGAGAGGGTGGAGCGCGGCCTGCTGGAGGGCACGCTGACGGAAAACATGGCCCGATACCGCAAGGCGATCGACCAGGGGCTTTTGAAGATCATGTCCAAGATGGGGATCTCGGTGATCTCCAGCTACCGCGGCGGGCTCAACTTCGAGGCGGTAGGCCTGAGCCGCGCCATGTGCGCCGAGTATTTCCCCGGCATGCATTCGCGCATCTCCGGCATCGGTCTTGCCGGGATCCAGCACAAGCTGGAGGAGGTCCACGCCCGCGGCTGGCTGGGCAAGCAGGACGTGCTGCCCATCGGCGGCTTCTACAAGGCCCGCGCCAGGGGCGAGACCCACGCCTGGGATGCCCGGAACATGCACCTGCTGCAGTCCGCCTGCGACAGGGCTTCTTATGAGCTGTGGAAGAAATATTCGTCTCTGATGCAGGCCAATCCGCCGATCCACCTGCGCGATCTGCTGGATTTCAAGCCTCTGGGCAAACCGGTGCCGCTGGAAGAGGTGGAATCGATCACCTCGATCCGCAAGCGCTTCGTCACGCCGGGGATGTCCCTGGGCGCGCTCAGCCCCGAGGCCCACAAGACGCTGAACATCGCCATGAACCGGATCGGCGCCAAGTCGGATTCCGGCGAGGGCGGCGAAGACCCGGCGCATTTCCACCCCGAGCCCAACGGCGACAACCCGTCGGCCAAGATCAAGCAGGTGGCCTCGGGCCGCTTCGGGGTGACGGCCGAATACCTCAACCACTGCGAGGAACTCGAGATCAAGGTGGCCCAGGGCGCCAAGCCCGGCGAAGGCGGCCAGCTGCCGGGGCTGAAGGTGACGGAACTCATCGCCCGGCTTCGCCACTCCACCCCCGGGGTGACGCTGATCTCGCCGCCGCCGCACCACGACATCTATTCCATCGAGGACCTGGCGCAGCTGATCTACGACCTCAAGCAGATCAATCCGCGCGCCAAGGTCTGCGTGAAGCTGGTGGCCGCCTCGGGCGTGGGCACCATCGCCGCCGGCGTGGCCAAGGCCAAGGCGGACGTGATCCTGATTTCCGGCCACAACGGCGGCACCGGGGCGAGCCCCGCCACCAGCATCAAATATGCCGGCCTGCCCTGGGAAATGGGGCTGACCGAGGCGCATCAGGTGCTGGCCATGAACAAGCTGCGCGACCGGGTGACGCTGCGCACCGACGGCGGGCTTCGCACCGGGCGCGACATCGTGATGGCCGCCATGATGGGGGCCGAGGAATACGGCATCGGCACCGCAGCCCTGATCGCCATGGGCTGCATCATGGTGCGCCAGTGCCAGTCCAATACCTGCCCTGTCGGCGTGTGCACCCAGGATGAACGCCTGCGCGCCAAGTTCACCGGTTCGGCCGACAAGGTGGTGAACCTGATCACCTTCTATGCCCAGGAAGTGCGCGAGATCCTGGCCTCCATCGGCGCGCGGAGCCTCGACGAGGTGATCGGCCGCGCGGACCTGCTGCGCCAGGTGAGCCGCGGCTCGGCCCATCTCGACGACCTCGATCTCAACCCGCTGCTGATCACCGTCGATGGCGCCGACAGGATTCGCTACGATCGCGAACGCCCGCGCAACGAGGTGCCCGATACGCTGGATTCCCAGATCGTGGCCGATGCGGCGCGCTTCCTCGAAGATGGCGAAAAGATGCAGCTTTCCTACGCGGTGCAGAACACCCAGCGCACCGTGGGCACGCGCATCTCCAGCCATATCGTCAAGCGCTT
>WFPZ01000113.1 GCA_015487335.1 Paracoccaceae bacterium | reverse complement strand
TCACCGTGCACTGGCACGGCCTCGTCATCCCCGGCGACGTGGACGGCGGCCCCCATCAGCCGGTTGCCCCCGGCGCAACCTGGGAGCCGGTGCTCGACATCACCCAGCCCGCCGCGACCACCTGGTATCATACCCATATCCACGAGGCCACGGCGAGGCAGGTCTACAACGGGCTGGCCGGGGTGATGCACATCTGGGACGGGCTCGACGACGAACGCGGCCTGCCCTCCGCCTATGGGGTGGACGACCTGACGCTGGTGCTGCAGGACCGCAACTTCACGCGTTCCGGCAGGATGACCTACAACCCGGGCATGGGCGGCCGGATGACAGGCTTCGTCGGCGACACCATGGTGATCAACGGCCAGATCGGGGCCACGGCCGCGGTGCCGCGCGCTGTGGTGCGGCTGCGGCTTCTCAACGGCTCCAACGGGCGCATCTACACGCTGTCCATGCGCAGCGGGCGGCAGATGCACCTGGTGGCCACCGATTCGGGCTACCTGCCAGAGCCGATGGCCCTGGGCGGGCTGGTTCTTTCGCCCGGCGAGCGGGCCGAGGTTCTGCTCGATTTCACCGACGGCGCCCCGGATGCGCTGATCAGCGGCGCCAATCCCAATGCCATGATGGGCGGAATGATGGGCGCAAACCGTTCGGGCGGCAGTTTCGAGGTGCTGCCCTTTGCGGTGGATACCACCCTGCCGGCCCGCATCACCCGCCTGCCCGGCAACATCGGCGGCGAGCTTCCGGCACTCGACGCCACCGGGGCCGAGCAGCGCAGCTTCACCCTCGACATGGGCATGGGGCCGGCGATGATGTTCGGCGGCGGGCTGGGGATCAACGGCAGGGCGTTCAAGATGGACCGGCTGGATTTCTCTGTGAAGAGGGGTCGGATGCAGTACTGGCGGGTTTCGGCCCGCATGCTGATGCACCCGTTCCACGTGCACGGGGTGCGCTTTCAGGTGGTCTCGGAAAACGGCCGGCCGCCCAACCCCTGGAACAGGGGCTGGAAGGACACGGTGCTGGTCAACGGCTATGTCGACCTGCTGATGCGCTTCGATCACCCGGCGCCGGAGAACCTGCCCTACATGATGCACTGCCACATCCTCGAGCACGAGGATGCCGGCATGATGGCCCAGTTCGCCGTGGCCTGAGCCTCAGCGGGGGATGGCGGTTACCGTCACCCCCGGTTCGGGGCGCACCGTCATGTGCATCACCGGCACGGGAAGGGGGCCCGCAGGGGCGAAGCGATGGCGCGCCAGCAGGGTGGCAAGGATGATCCGCGCCTGCATCATGGCGAAACTGGCGCCCACGCAGATGCGCGGCCCCGCCCCGAAAGGCAGGTGGAGAAACCTGTCGCGCCCTTCCGCGGCGCCGGGGGCGAAGCGGGACGGATCGAAGGCATCGGGCTCTTGCCAGTACATCCGGTGGCGGTGCAGCGACCAGATGTTGAGAAACACCGTATCTCCGCGACGGATCTCGCGATCGTGGAGGGTATCCTCGGCCAGCACGTCGCGGGCCAGCACGCCGACCGGCGGGTAGAGGCGCATCGCCTCGTCGATCACCGCCTCCACCTGCGGCAGGTGGGGCAGGTCTTCCGGCCCGGCGGCACGTTCGCCCAGACGGGTGCGCGCCTCATGCGCCACCTCTTCCTGCACCGCCTGGTCATGGGCCAGCAGCAGCACCGACCAGGCCAGGGCCAGTGCGGTGGTCTCATGGCCGGCGACGATGAAGAACTGCATGTTGTGCAGCAGGTCCCGGTCGTTCATCCGCCGTCCGGTTTCGGGGTCGCGCGCCTTGAGCATGTGATCGAGCAGGTCGTCCGCCCTGCCGGTGCCCTGTGCCCGGCGCGCCGCGATCGCCCGGCCGACCATGGCGTGCATCCGCCGCACCGCCCCCGCGCCCATGAGCTCGGCCGGGCGCGGCACCCAGGGCGGAACCTTGAGGAAATCCAGCAGCGAGGCGCGCCCGACGGTGAGGAAATAGCGGGTGATGGCGGCGCCGTAGGCCTCGGCGTCGAAATGCTCGCGCCCCGAGAGCGCCACGTCGCAGATCACGTCGAAGGTGGCGGCAAGCATCTCGCCCACCATTTCCACCGGCCCCTTCGCCGCCGCGATCCGCGCCGAGGAGCGCTCGGCGGTTTCGCGCATCACCGGGGCCAGAGCGGCCACGTTGCGCGCCGAGAACACCGGCGCGATCGCCTGGCGCTGCCAGCGCCACTGGGCCCCTTCGGCGGTGAACAGGCTGGCCCCGACCGCCGGGCGCAGCATGCGGATCATCACCTCGGACTTGGGGTAGTTCGCCGCATTGTCGAGGAACACCCGCCGCATCCCTTCGGGGCTTTGCACCATGTGCCAGCGTGCCGGCCCCGTGGTGCCGGTGACGATGGGCTGGGTGAAGGCGATGGCGGGCAGGATTTCCAGCACATTGCGCCGCACCGCCCGCAGGCTGGCCAGAACCCCCAGCGGCCGGTCCGGCGGGGTGACGGTGGGCGGAACGAAGCGGCTCATGGGCGCAGGCTAGCAGGGCCGGGCTGCGTGATCCAGTGAGCCCGGGTGTTCAGTCCAGTGTGCGATGGTTGGGTTGACAGTGAACCGATCTGGCTCTGATATCCGGGTTTTGCAGGTGTATTCGAACGGCGTCAGGCCCTGCAGCGTTTTCTCGACGATCCACAGCTTCTCGGGCGCCGACGCCCACCATCGGTGATGATTTCAATATCGGACATGAGCATGGCTTCAGGCCTGTGCCTGAGCCTCCAGGTTCAGGCTCAGCTGTCCGGTCGAATTGGGGCCGGTTCAGATACAGAAACATGGGCCGCAGACCCATCGAAACCGTCATGTCTTTTGTTCGGAAAGAAGGTCAAGAGTACAGTCTATTTGTTTTCCAGATCTCCTGCGGTAACACCTCCAGTGAGAGCCAGTGTGAGTACCTGGAATTTATTTTTCTCAATGACAATTACATTGTCTTTAGGCACAACCACTATATCTCCTGAAACAGAAAAAGGGGTTGGGATGAACACCGTGATATGGTTTTTCAATCCGAAGTCCGACATATCTTCCTGTGTAATAAACCCAATCTTGCGTACATTCTGATCAAGCATAACCCACACAGGATCTGAAAAGACCTGTTCTTTGCCAGTGATTGCATTATACATTTTCTCAATCGAAACATAAACATGATATGCGCGAGGCTTTGTTTTGATCAGCTTTTTAAAAGTCCTGTTCAGTCTGCCTGCAACACTGTGCGTAAATATAAATCCGACCAGGGCAAACACAATTACAAGAAATGGAACAAGCATGAGGATCATCCATAGTGGATGAGCATAAAACAATTCTGCCAAGACGTTTTGCAGAAAGCCAAATAGAAAACTGAACAGTTGTGCTATAAAAAATATAGGGGCAATGATTATGACCCCTATGAAGAAGTGCTTTATTATTTTTTTTATAGATAATGTTTCCATATGGCGGTTCTAGAGCAAAAGAATTGAAAGTGTCCAGAAGCTTTGAATTCAAATACTTGAGAAGATTAAGTGTTATGAGATACCGTTCTGCGGTCTCGCTTCCGTCCAGTTTGCTTCGATCACCTAGCGATACACCTCGTCCTCGCCGGGAAAGCGGCGCGCCTTCACGTCCGCGGCGTAATCGGCCACCGCCTTCTCGATCGCCTCGCCCAGCGCCCCGTAGACGCGGACGAATTTCGGCACCCTGGGTGACAGGCCCAGCATGTCTTCAAGGACCAGGATCTGCCCGTCGCAGGCGGCCGACGCGCCGATACCGATGGTCGGGATCTTCACCTGCCCGGTGATGCGCGCGGCCAGCGGCTCCACCATGCCCTCCAGCACCACCGCGAAGGCGCCGGCCTCGGCCACGGCGCGGGCGTCGGCCTCGTGGGCGGGCCAGCTTTCCTCGTCGCGGCCCTGGGTGCGGAAACCGCCCATCACATGGCTGCTTTGCGGGGTCAGGCCGATATGGGCCATCACCGGAATGCCGCGCTCCACCAGAAAGCGGATGGTCTCGGCCATGCGCTCTCCGCCCTCCAGCTTGACCGCGCCGCAGCCGGTTTCCTTCATCACCCGGGCGGCGTTGCGGAAGGCCACGGCGGGGCTTTCCTCGTAGCTGCCGAAAGGCATGTCCACCACCACCAGCGCGCGGCTCGTGCCCCGCACCACCGCGCGGCCATGGATGATCATCAGCTCCAGCGGCACGCCGATGGTGCTGTCCATCCCGTGCATCACCATGCCGAGGCTGTCTCCCACCAGGATGACATCGGCGAAACGGTCCACGATCCGCGCCGTATGCGCGTGATAGGAGGTAAGCGAGACGATCGGCTCGCCCCCCTTGCGCGCGGCGACCTGCGGCACGGTGATGCGGCGGGCGGGGGGCTGTTTGCTCATGGGGTTACAACCTTCTGATCAATCAGCAGAATGCCGCCGAACTCGGCCGACAGCATGATTGCCGCCGGTCCCTCCAGCGGGCCCGAGAGCGGCTCCAGCGTCAGCGGGTGGGCGATGTCCAGCCCGCGCAGGATGGCGCGCGGCTCGCGGGCCATCTCGGCCTCGATCGCCCCGCGCAGCGCCTCGACGGTGGCGCCGGGGCGGGCGAGGCTCTCGGCCCGCTCCAGCGCCCGGTGCAGCACCGTGGCCGCGGCCCGGTCTTCGGCGCTCAGCCGCACGTTGCGCGAGGAAAGCGCCAGCCCGTCGGGCTCGCGCACCGTGGGCACGGCCTCGATCTCCAGCGGGAAATGCAGATCGCGCACCATCCGGCGGATGATCTGCAGCTGCTGGTAATCCTTCTCGCCGAACACCGCCACGTCGGGACCGACGATGTTGAACAGCCGCGCCACCACCGTGGTGACCCCCCTGAAATGGCCCGGCCGCACCGCCCCGTGGAGGACGTTGGCCATGCGGGTGGTTTCGACGATGGTCTCGTCGCCATCGGGGTAGATCTCGGCAGGTGCGGGCAGGAAGGCGGCGTCCACCCCCGCCTCGCGCAGCATCGCCAGATCGCGCGCCTCGTCGCGGGGGTAGCGGGCCAGATCGTCCGGATCGCCGAACTGGGTGGGGTTGACGAAGATGCTCACCACCACCCGCTCGGCCAGCTTGCCGGCGCGTTCCACCAGCGCCATGTGGCCGGCGTGCAGGTAACCCATGGTGGGCACCAGCGCCACGCGCGCCCCTTGCGCGCGCCAGCCCGCCACCGCGCTCCGCACTTCAGCCGTGGTTTCGCATCTGAGCATGAACTTCCCGCCCCGTCCGCCTTGGGCGCCGTTTTATGCTGCAACTGCAAAAGGGGCAAGACGTGCCGCGCTCGGACTTTCCGGCGTCGCTTTCCCGCTAAAATGCGTCGGCTGAACCTTTCACCGGCAGGCGAAAAACGGCAATCTCGGCGCAGGAATTCCCACATCGGAGTCGCGCCCATGAAAACCCATGTTCAGGCCCTTGTTGTCGGCGGCGGCGCGGTTGGCGCCTCCATCGCCTATCACCTCTCCAAGGCGGGATGGGAGACCATGCTGCTGGAACGCGACGAGCTGACGGCGGGCTCTACCTGGCACGCCGCCGGCCTGCTGCCGCTGTTCAACATGAGCTATGCCACCAGCCACATCCACGACTACTCGGTGAAGTTCTACAAGACGCTGGAAGAGGAAACCGGCCTCAACCCCGGTTTCGCGGTGGTCGGCAACCTGCGCATGGCCCAGAGCCGCGAGCGGATGGACGAGTTTCAGCTTTATGCCTCGACGGCCGAAACGGTTGGCATTCCGTATGAATTCCTCACCCCGGCACAGATTGCGGAACGCTGGCCGCTGGTGCGCACCGAGGATCTGCAGGGCGCGCTGTTTCATCCCACCGACGGCTACATAAACCCCGCCGACGTGACCCAGGCCATGGCGCGGGGCGCGCGCCAGCACGGCTGCACCATCGAGCGGCGCTGGCAGGTGGACGGTTTCGAATGGACCGGCGCGGAGTGGCGCGTCATGGTCACGAAGATGGTGGAGAAGGGCGGCAACCTGGTGCCCTCCGAAGAGCAGGCGGTGATCGCCGCCGAGCACGTGGTGACCGCCACCGGCAACCATGCCCAGCGCACCGCGCGGCTTCTGGGGCTGAAGATCCCGGCGATTCCGGTCGAGCACCAGTACATCGTCACCGAGCCGGATCCGGCGCTGGTGGAATGGCGCAAGGCCGGCAACCCCGAGCACCCCGTCCTGCGTGATGCCGACGCCAAATGGTATGTGCGCGAAGAGCGGGGGGGATGGATCCTCGGCCCCTATGAGCGCGGCGCGCCGGCGCGTTTCCGCTACGGGGTGCCCGACAGCTTCCGGGCCGATCTCTTTCCGCTCGATCTGGAGCGGATCGAGGAGGAATACATGTCGATGATCCACCGCATTCCAAGCACGGAAACGGTGGGCCTGAAGGACGATTTCAACGGCCCGATCTGCTACACGCCCGACGGCAACCCGCTGGTGGGCCCCGCGCCGGGCCTGCGCAACATGTGGCTGGCCGAGGGCTTCAGCTTCGGGATCACCGCGGCCGGCGGCACCGGTCATTATCTGGCGCAGATGATGGTGGAAGGCGAGGCCGAGATCGACATGGCAAGCCTCGACCCCCGGCGCTATGGCGAGAACTGGATCACCAACGAATATGCCGCGCGCAAGAACGAGGAGTGCTACGAGCACGTCTACATCCTTCATCACCCCGACGAAGAGCGCCCCGCCTGCCGCCCGCTGCGCACCTCGCCCGCCTACGACCGGCAGAAGGCACTGGGCGCGCAGTTCGGCCAGGTGGGCGGCTGGGAGCGGCCCAACTACTACGGGCCCAGGGATGCGCCCGCCGATTTCGACGAGAAGGCGCGCAGCTTCCGCCGTGGCGCCTGGTGGCCTTTCGCGGTGGAGGAAGCCCGTGCCATCCG
>WFPZ01000112.1 GCA_015487335.1 Paracoccaceae bacterium | reverse complement strand
CGCCCCCAGCAGCACCGCCCACAGCAGCTGCAGGAAGGTCACCGGCTGGGTTACCGTCACCGGCGCGGCCTGGAAGGCCAGCGTCATGGTGTAATGGCCGGCGGTGGCGAAACAGGCCACCAGAAACATCCAGCCCATCTGCGCCAGGGTCGGCGGCACCCAGACCGCATAGGCGAAGGGCGCCAGCCCGATGGTGACGGTGATCGACAGCATCCCCACCACCACCGAGGGCGAGACCTGCCCGCTCATGCGCTTGGCGATCAGGTAGGAGGCGGCGAAGAATACCGCCGTGCCCAGCATCGCCAGATGGCCGGGCGAGATCTCACGAAAGCCCGGGCGCAGGATCACCAGCGCCCCCAGCAGCGCCACGACCACCGCGATCAGCCGGCGCGCGGCCAGTTTCTCGCCCAGAAACAGCGCCGCCCCGAGCGAGACATAGACCGGCGCGAGGTAGTTCATCGCCGTCACCTCGGCGATCGGGATCCGGGCCATGGCGTAGAACCACAGGATCACCCCGAAGCTGTGCACCAGCCCGCGCAGGCCGAAGGTGGCCAGCGCCCGGCCATCCAGCTGGGCCCGCAGCATCGGGCGCAGCATCGGCACCAGCAGCACCAGCCCCAGCAGGTAGCGCAGAAACGCCCCCTCGGCCGCCGGCAGACGGTTGCCCACGAGCTTGACGATGGCGGTGACGGCAACGAAGCACAGCCCCGTCACCACCATCCACAGGATGCCGGCCAGTGGCCGGTCGGCGGATCTGGTCATGAGGGCAGCATCCGCCGGATCGGCGGCGGGCACAAGCCCGATTCGGCGCGCTCAGAGCTGCGCGAGCACCTCTTCGGAGACTTCGAAATTGGTGGTGACGCGCTGCACGTCGTCGTCGTCCTCGAGCGCCTCGATCAGCTTCATCAGCTTCTGCATGCCCTCGAGATCGAGCTCCACCGTGGTGGTGGGCCGCCACACCAGCTTGGCGCTTTCCGAGGGGCCGAGAAGTTCGTCCAGCGTGTTGGACACCGCGGCCAGATCGGTGGCTTCGGTCCAGATGATGTAGCCGTCATCGGTGTCTTCCACGTCTTCCGCACCGGCCTCGATCGCCGCTTCCATGACGCGCTCCAGATCGCCGATGCCCAAGGGATAGCGGATCTCGCCCTTGCGCTCGAACATGAAGCTCACCGAGCCGGTCTCGCCCAAGCTGCCGCCATGCTTGGCGAAGATCGAGCGCACCGAACTGGCCGTGCGGTTGCGGTTGTCGGTCATCGCCTCGACGATCACCGCAACCCCGCCGGGGCCGTAGCCCTCGTAGCGGATCTCCTCGTAATCGGCCCCCTCGCCGGCCTGGCTCTTGTTGATCGCGCGCTGGATCACGTCCTTTGGAACCGAGTTCGAACGCGCCTCCTTGATCGCCAGGCGCAGGCGGGGGTTCTTGTCCGGGTCCGGGTCGCCCATCTTGGCGGCCACGGTGATTTCCTTGGAAAGCTTGGAAAACAGCTTTGCCCGGGCCGCATCCTGCCGCCCCTTGCGATGCTGGATGTTCGCCCATTTAGAATGGCCCGCCATGCGCCCGTTCCCCGAATGATTTCAGCCTTCGGGCTTCTATATGTCACCGCGCGGGCGGGCTGCAAGCCTTGGCGGCGTTGCAATCGCCCGCCGCTTCCGCTTGTGTGGCGCTGAAAGCCGGAGCCGCCCATGACCAGTGACCAGATCATCCTGTTTGCGCTGTTCGCCGCCGTCTTCGGCCTGCTGCTGTGGGGGAGGTTCCGCTATGATCTGGTGGCCTTCGCGGCGCTCATGGCCGGGGTGGTGCTGGGGGTGGTCCCCGCCAGGGAGGCCTTTGCCGGTTTCGGGCACCCGGCCACGCTGGTGGTGGCGCTGGTGCTGGTGGTCTCGGCGGGGCTGGTGCGCTCGGGGGTGGTGTTCATGATCACCCGCACGGTGGTGGATGCCGGCCGCAGCCTCGGCGCCCATATCGCGCTCATGGGCGCGGTCGGGGGCATCCTTTCGGCCTTCATGAACAACGTCGCGGCGCTGGCGCTTCTGATGCCGGTGGACATCCAGACCGCGCGCAAGGCCGGCCGGAGCCCGGCGCCGAGCCTGATGCCACTGTCATTCGCCACCATTCTCGGCGGCATGGTGACCCTGATCGGCACACCGCCCAACATCATCATCGCCACGATCCGCGAGGATGCCCTGGGCGCACCTTTCGCGATGTTCGATTTCGCCCCGGTGGGCGGGATCACGGCCATCGCCGGGCTGGCCTTCGTGGCGCTCGTCGGCTGGCGGCTGATCCCGGCCCGGCACACCGGCGGCAAGAGCCGCGGCCCCCTTGACGAGATCGGGGACTACATCGCCGAACTGACGGTGCCGGAAGGCAGCAAGGCGATCGGCAAGCGGGTGCACGAGCTGACCGAGACCGCCGAGAAGAACGACGTGGCTATCCTGGGGCTGGTGCGCGACGGCAAGCGCCGCTACGGCACCCAGCGCAATACCGTCATCCGCGAGGGCGACGCGCTGGTGCTGGAGGCCACACCCGAGGCGCTGGACGAGTTCCGCTCGGCCCTGGCGCTGGGCTTCGCCGAACGCGAGCGCGAAGAACAGCTGCGCGCCGAGGGCGAGGGGCTGAGCGTGATCGAGGTGGTGGTCACGGAAGATTCGCGCATCCGCGGCAAGACGGCCCAGTCGATCGGGCTGAACTGGCGCCAGCAGACGGTGCTGCTGGGCATTTCGCGCCGCGGCCGGCGGATCACCCGGCAGGTGCGCAAGACGCCGATCCGGGCCGGTGACATCCTGCTGCTGCTGGTGCCGCAGGAAAGGGCCGACGAGGTGGTGGAATGGCTGGGCTGCCTGCCGCTGGCCGAACGCGGGCTGGCGGTGACCGACAGCAGCAAGGTGTGGCTGGCCACGGGGCTGTTCGGCGCGGCGGTGGCGGCGGCCAGCTTAGGGCTGCTTTACCTGCCGGTGGCGCTGGGGCTGGTGGTGATCGCCTTCGTGCTGGCCCGTATCGTGCCGCTGTCGGAGATCTACCGCCAGATCGAATGGCCGGTGGTGGTGCTCCTGGGCTCGATGATACCGCTGGGGGCGGCACTGGAGACCTCGGGCGGCACCGAACTGATCGCCGGGGCGCTGGTCGGCCTCACCGAAGGGCTGCCGGCATGGGCCATCCTCACGGTGCTGATGGCGGTGACGATGACGCTCTCGGACGTGCTCAACAACACCGCCACCACCATCGTGGCCGCCCCGGTGGGCATCCAGATGGCGCAATCGCTGGGGGTTTCGCCAGACCCGTTCCTGATGGCGGTGGCGGTGGCGGCCTCCTGCGCTTTCCTCACCCCCATCGGGCACAAGAACAACACCCTCATCCTCGGCCCCGGCGGCTATGGTTTTGGCGACTACTGGCGCATGGGCCTGCCGCTGGAGATCATCGTGCTGGCGGTCTCGGTCCCGGCGATCCTGGTGTTCTGGCCGCTTTGAGGCGTGGCGTGAAGGGAGGGGGCCGTCTGCCCCCTCTTTACCCTGCGGGCAAATTCACCCCCGAGAGTATTTCGAGGCAAGATGAAGGGGATGGCGCCCCACTTTTCATCCTGCCGGGAAATGCCCTGCGCACAGCGCCGGTTCACAGCGGCCAGATGAACGGAATCAGCGCCGAGGCCAGCAGGCCCACCGAGAGGTTGAGCGGTATGCCGACCCGCAGGAAATCGGCAAACCGGTAGCCGCCGGGGCCATAGACCAGCATGTTGGTCTGATAGCCGATGGGCGTGGCGAAGCTGGCCGAGGCGGCCACCATCACCGCCACCACCAGCGGGCGCGGGTCCACGCCCAGGGCGCTGCCCAGCCCGATGGCGATGGGGGTGATCACCACCGCCACCGCGTTGTTGGAGACCAGCTCGGTGAGCACCGACGTCAGCAGGTAGACGGCCCAGACGATCAGGAATGGCGGCAACTGGCCGAGCAGGGGGGCAAAGGCCTGCACGATCAGTTCCACCGCGCCCGAGCTTTCCAGCGCCGCGCCCACGGCCAGCATGGCGAAGATCAGCGCCAGCAGGCGGCCGTCGATGAAGGAGAAGGCCTCGTCGGCGTCGATGCAGCCGGTAACCAGCACCACCGCCACCGCGAGCACCGCCAGAAGCAGGATCGGCGCCACGCCGAAGGCGGCCAGTATCACCAGCCCCAGCAGCGCGGCCAGGGCGACCGGCGCATGCTTGCGGCGAAAGGCGCGCACCGTGGGGCGCGAGACATCGACCATGTTCATGTCGGCCGCGAGGCGCTGGATGTCGTCCGGCGCGCCTTCCAGCAGCAGCGTGTCGCCCACCCGCACCACCAGGTCGTCGAGCTGGCCCGAGATGTTCTGGTTGCGCCGGTGCACCGCCAGCGGGTAGACGCCATAGCGCCGCCGCAGCCGCAGCTCTCCCAGCGAGCGGCCGATCATCCGGCAGCCCGGGCTGATCAGCACCTCCACCGTTTCGGTCTGCACCGAGGAGAGCTTCTCGACGCTGGCCAGATGGCCGCTTTTCTGCAACTCCAGCAGCTCGGCCATCTCGGTGCGCAGCACCACCCTGTCGCCCGCCTCCAGCACCACCGAACCGAGGTCGCGGCGCAGCGAGGCATCGCCGCGCAGCACGTCGACGAGCCGCACCCCGTCGCGCCTGAAACGCGCCACCTCGGCAACCTTGCGCCCGATCAGCTCGCTGCCTTCGGGAATCACCACCTCGGTGAAGAACTTCATCTTCGAGCGCCCCGACAGCAGCGCCGCCATGGAGGCGCGCTCGGGCAGCAGGTGCGGGGCGATGAAGCGCAGGTAGATCATCCCCCAGCCCACCAGCGCCAGGCCCAGCGGGGTGATCTCGAAGATGGTGAAGGGGCGCAGGCCCTCGGCCCGGGCCACCCCGTCGACCAGCAGGTTGGTGGAGGTGCCGATCAGCGTCAGGGTGCCGCCGAGAATTGCCGCATAGGACAGCGGAATCAGCAGCTTGGAGGCGGCCACCCCCATCTTGCGCGCCAGCTGCACGAAGACCGGGATCATCACCACCACCACCGGGGTGTTCGACACGAAGGCCGAGGAGACGACAACGAACAGAATCAATGCCCCCACCGCCAGCGCCGGTCGCGCCTCGGCGTGGCGTTCGGCCAGGTGGGTGAAGCGGTCGAGCGCGCCGGTGCGCACCAGCGCCCCCATGACGATGAACATCGCCCCGATGGTCCAGGGCGCGGGGTTGGAAAGCACCTCCAGCGCGCGCTCGTAGGGCAGCACCCCCAGCACCAGCATAAGCGCCGCCCCGGCAATCGCCACCACCTCGGCCGGGTAGCGTTCGCGCAGGAACATCGCGAACATCAGCGCCACCACGCCGAGCGTGAGGATGGCCTGGGCGGTGGGGCTGAGGGAGATGAGCTGTGCCATTGTCCTGCCGTCCGGTCCGCGGGCATTGTCGCCCGGATGGAGCTGGGCATCAAGCGACGGATCGCCTCACGGCATCGCCGGCCGCAACACCCCGCCCTGCCGCACCGGGGCAACCCGCAGGGCCTTGCCGCTGCGCTCGTCCGTCTCGACGAACAGGCCCGAAAGCGTGGCCTCGCCGGCAGCCGGCGAGAACCGGCCCCTGCCCATGCCGGTGACGAAGCGGCGCATCGGTTCTTCCTTGTCCATGCCGATCACCGAGTTGTAATCGCCGCACATGCCGGCATCGGTCAGGTAGGCGGTGCCGCGCGGCAGGATCATCGCATCGGCCGTGGGCACATGGGTATGGCTGCCCACCACCACGCTGGCGCGGCCATCGCAGAAATGGCCCATGCCCATCTTCTCGGAGGTCGCCTCGCAGTGGATATCCACCAGGCTGGCGCTGACCATCCCGCCCAGCGGATGCGCCCGAAGCACCGCGTCGATGGCCGAGAACGGATCGTCGAAGGGGCGCTTCATGAACACCTGCCCCAGCACCTGGGCCACCAGAACCTTGCGCCCGCCGGGGGCGGCAAAGACCCGCGCCCCGACCCCCGGCGCTGTTCTGGCATAATTGATCGGGCGCAGGATGCGCGGCTCCTTCTCGATGAACTGCAGCATGTCCTTCTGGTCGAAGGCATGATCGCCCAGGGTCAGGCAATCGATTCCGGCCTCCAGCAGCTGTGCCGCATGCGCCGCCGTCAGCCCGGCGCCGTTGGAGGCGTTCTCGCCATTGACCACGACGAAATCCGCCCGCAGCTCCTCTCGAAGCTTCGGCAGGCGCTCGATGACGGCCTTGCGGCCGGAACGGCCGACGATATCGCCCAGGTAAAGAAGTCTCATGCCCGAGTGCTATGGCCCTGCCCCGACCATGGCAAGAGCGGAAAAGCCGGATCTGCGCCTTCTCTCTTCTTCTGTCCGAAAACACTCCCGCGCAACGGACAGGATTCATGCCTCCGGCGGGGATATTTGCAAGGCATTGAAGACAGGAACGAAAGGAACGGCCCCGCCGCCGTTTCAGCCGAAACGGTGCACGCCCTTTTCGGTCACCACCGCATCGAGGCGCTGGTCGGTGGGCTCCACCGGCAACGGGCCGTCGGACTGCTGGGCAGCGTAGGCCAGCCCCACCGCCAGAACCGGGCCGGCGCGGCGCAGCTTCTCCAGCGTGCGGTCGTAGAAGCCGCCGCCATAGCCCAACCGGTAGCCTGCCGCGTCATAAGCCACCAGCGGCACGATGAGCACGCGGGGAACGATCTCTTCGCCCTCTACCGGCACATCGGCGCCGAAGGGGCCCGGCTTCATCGCCGCGCCGGGGTGCCAGCGGTGAAAGGCCAGCGGCCGGCCCGCACCGGGGATTACCGGCACGCCGACGGGGCCGTGGCGGCTGAGCCGCGCCATGGCCGGCAGGGGGCTGATCTCGGAGCGTATGGGCATGTAGCCGGCCACGGGCCGGCCCGCCAGCGGGGCGAGAAACTCCAGCAGGTGGCTGTTCGCTTCCGCATCGCCACCGGCCGCCTGCGCCGCCTTGCGCCGTGCCAGCGCCGCCTTTCGGGCCTGCTGCTTGAGCCTGGCGATGTCCTCCCCCGGCATGCCGGGCCTCACAGAAGGAAGATGGCCGCAAGGCCGAGGAAGGCGAAGAAGCCGACCACATCGGTGACGGTGGTCACGAAGGCGCCCGAGGCCAGGGCCGGGTCGATGCCCAGCTTTTCGAGCACCACCGGGATCAGGATCCCGGCCAGGCCGGCGACGACCAGGTTGATCACCATCGCCGCGGCGATCACCAGCCCCAGGGCGGGCGAGCCGAACCAGATGACGCCGACAGCCCCCATGATCACCGCAAACAGAAGCCCGTTGGCCAGCCCCACCAGGGCCTCACGTCGGATCACCCGCCAGACGTTGGAGCCGGTAAGGTCGCGCGTGGCGATGGCGCGCACCGCCACCGTCAGGGACTGGGTGCCGGCATTGCCGCCCATGGAGGCCACGATCGGCATCAGCACCGCCAGGGCCACGAAACGCGCGATGGTATCCTCGAACAGGGCAATCACCAGCGAGGCGATGATCGCGGTCACCAGATTGACGGCGAGCCACGGGAAACGTTGCCGGGTGGTTTCCAGAACGTTGTCGGACATGGAGCTTTCGCCCACCCCGGCCAGGCGGAGGATGTCCTCCTCGTGCTCCTCGTCGAGCACGTTCATCGCATCGTCGATGGTGATCACCCCCACCAGACGGCCCTGCTCGTCGACCACGGGGGCGGAAATGAGGTGATACTGGTTGAAGGCATAGGCCACGTCGGCCTCGTCCTCGTTCACCTGGAAGGTGCGGAAACTGTCCTCGGTGATGTCCTTGAGCTTCGTGTCGCGCCGGCTCGAAAGCAGCCGGCCGAGGGTGACGTAGCCCACCGGCTCGTGCCGGGGGTTGACCAGGATGACATGGTAGAACTGCTCGGGCAGCTCCTCGGCGCTGCGCAGGAAGTCGATCGCCTCGCCCACCGTCCAGTGCTCGGGCACGGTGACCGTCTCGCGCTGCATCAGGCGGCCGGCGGAGAACTCCGGATAGGTAAGCGCCTGCTCGACGGCCACCCTGTCGGCGTCTTCCAGCGCGTCGAGAATCGCTTCCTGCTGGGGCTCGTCGAGATCTTCGATGATGTCGACCACATCATCCGATTCCAGCTCGCGCACCGCCCCGGCCAGCGCTTCGGGGCTGAGCGTCTCGACCACGTCCTCGCGCACGCCCTCGTCAAGTTCGGCCAGCACGTCACCGTCGAACTCGCGCCCGTAGAGACGAATCAGCTCGTGCCGGTCCGCCTCGCTGATCTGTTCCAGAAGGTCGGCGATGTCGGCCGGGTGCAGCGGCTCCGTCAGCTCGGCCAGGCGCTTTGAATCGCGCTGTTCGACGGCCTCGAGAACGGCCGCGACCGTGCCCTTGTCGAGCACATAGGCATCGTCGTCGCGCTCTTCTTCGATTGCGGTGTTCTCTGTCATCAACCTGCCCCCGTTTGCGCGCACATTAGGCAAAACAGCTTCAGGAAAACAGAGGAAATGAGCGATTTACCGGCACGATCCCGGGCTTTAGGATGCGTCTTCGGCGTATCCTTGGCGGACCGGAGGAACCATGGGCGGGAACATGGGCGAAAAGCAGCTTCTTCTGGGCCAGACGCTGGCCTTCGAGGCAGACCCTTTCGAGGTGCCGGTGGACGAGGCCGCGCGCTGGCGCCGGCGTGGCGCGGTGCTGGTGGCGGAGGGGCGGATTGCCGCGGTGGGCGAGGCAGACGAGCTGCGCGCCGCCCACCCAGAGGCTGAAATCACCGATTACGGCGAGGGGCTGATCACCGCCGGGTTCATTGATGCCCACGTGCACTATCCGCAGACGGGGATCATCGCCAGCTGGGGCAAGCGGCTGATCGACTGGCTGAACAGCTACACATTCCCCGAAGAGATGCGCTTTGGCGACCCGGACCACGCAGCGCGCGTTGCCGCCACCTATTTCGACCTCACCCTGGCCCACGGCACCACCACGGTGTGCAGCTTCTGCACCATCCATTCGCAAAGCGTGGAGGCCCTCTTCACCGAAGCGCAGCGGCGCGGGCTGCGCGTGGTGGGCGGGCGCACCTGCATGGACCGCAACGCCCCCGAAGGGCTGACCGACACCGCCCGCACGGCCCATGACGAAAGCAAGGCCCTGATCGAGAAATGGCACGGGCGCGGCCGGCTGGGCTATGCGATCACGCCGCGCTTCTCGCCCACCTCCACGCCCGAACAGCTGGAAGCGCTGGGCGCGCTGTGGGCCGAGCATCCCGACTGCCTGATGCAGACGCACCTGTCCGAACAGACCGAAGAGGTGGAATGGGTGGCCCGCCTCTTCCCGCAGGCCCGCGATTACCTGGACACCTACGAACGCTTCGGTCTGCTGGGCCCGGGCGCCCTGTTCGGCCATGCCATCCACCTCAGGCCGCGCGAGCGTGCCCGCCTGCGCGAGGCGGGGGCGGCGGTGGTTCACTGCCCCACCTCCAACACCTTCATCGGTTCGGGCCTGTTCGACATGGCCGGGCTGAAGGCGGAAGGCCAGCTGGTGGGGCTGGCCACCGATACCGGCGGGGGCTCCTCGTTCTCGATGCTGCGCACCATGGCCGCGGCCTACGAGGTGGGGCAGCTGCGCGGCACGGCGCTGCACCCGGCGCAGCTCTACTGGCTGGCCACCCGTGGCTCGGCGCAGGCGATGCGGCTGGACGACAGGATCGGCAATCTCGCCCCGGGACTGGAGGCGGATCTGGTGGTGCTCGATCTGGCCTCGACGCCGGCCATCGCCCAGCGCGCCGCCCGCGCCGAGACCTTCTGGGAGGCGCTGTTTCCGACCATCATGATGGGCGACGACCGGGCCGTCCGCGCGGTGTGGGTGAACGGGCGCGCGCTGCCCGAAAGCAAGGGAGAGGCTGGCATCGCCACCCGCTGACCGCCGGCGCCGCGCGCCGAGTGCGTATCTGGCGCCCTTCCCGGTTGCCGGCTTCAGCTGCCGGCCAGATTCCGGGCCAGGGCGTTGTGGCGCTCGATCGCCCGGGGCAGGTCGATGGTGGTCAGCTGCCCGTCGCGCACCACCTGCCGGCCTTCCACGAACAGATCGCGCACCCGCTGCGGGCCGGCCAGCAGCAGCGCTGCCGGATCCCAGCTGCCGGCGCTCTCGATGCCCGAGACATCCCAGATGGCGATGTCGGCACGCATGCCCGGCGCGATCCGGCCGCAGTCGTCGCGCCCCAGCACCTCGGCCCCGCCGCGGGTGGTGATCTCCAGCGCCTCGCGCGCACTCATCGCACCGCTCCCCCCGGCCACCCTTTGCAGCAGCATCGCCTGGCGGGCCTCGGCCATCAGGTTGCCCGCATCATTCGAGGCCGAACCATCGACGCCAAGCCCCACCCTGACCCCCGAATCCCGCATCTTGCGGACGGGGGCGATGCCCGACCCGAGGCGACAATTCGAACATGGGCAATGGGCAATCCCGGTGCCTGAGCGGGAAAACATTTCAATTTCCGAACAATCCAGCTTCACGCAATGGGCATGCCACACATCCGGCCCGGTCCAGCCCAGATCTTCGGCATACTGCCCCGGGCGGCAGCCGAAGGTTTCAAGCGAATAGGCGATGTCCTCGTCATTCTCGGCCAGGTGAGTGTGCAGCATCACGCCCTTGTCGCGGGCCAGCAGGGCGGCGTCGCGCATCAGTTCGCGGCTCACCGAAAAGGGCGAGCAGGGCGCCACGCCCACGCGCACCATGGCACCGGGCGCGGTGTCGTGGAATGCATCGATCACCCGGATGCAGTCCTGAAGGATATCATCTTCGCGCTCCACCAGACTGTCGGGCGGCAGGCCGCCGGCGCTTTCGCCGATCGACATCGCCCCGCGCGTGGGGTGAAAGCGCAGCCCGATCTCGGCGGCGGCCTCGATGGTGTCGTCCAGCCGGGCGCCGTTGGGGTAGAGATAGAGGTGATCGGAACTCAACGAGCAGCCCGAAAGCGCCAGCTCCGCCAGGCCGATCAGCGCGGAGATGCGCATCTCTTCGGGGCCGAAACGCGCCCAGACGGGATAGAGCGCCCCGAGCCAGCCGAACAGCAGCGCATCCTGCGCCCCGGGCACGGCGCGGGTCAGCGTCTGGTAGAGGTGATGATGGGTGTTCACCAGCCCCGGCGTCACGACGCAGCCCTGCGCCAGCACCTGCTCGCCTGCGCTTTCCAGCCCCTCGCCCACCTCGGAGATCACGCCACCGCGAATCAGGATATCGGCGCGAGAAAGCTCCTGGCGCGCATCGTTCATGGTCACGATGCACTCGGCATCACGGATGAGGATTTCCCGGCTCATGCAAGCCCTCCACACTTCATTCGGCCCCTTTCGGATGAAGCGTGGGCGGGCACCGACGGAAAGGGGCGAAGAGCTCGGGGCCAGCGGCCGCAGGATAGCCGGGCAGCAACCTGCCGGGCAAGCCCCGGCGCGATCAGCCCTCGGGGGCGCGGGCGAGAATCTCCAGCGCCGCCTCGTGCAGCTCCCGGCTGGCCGCCGCCAGCACCCGCCCGCCCTCGTGCACCGGGCGGCCGCGCCAGTCGGTGACGATGCCGCCGGCCGCCTCGATCACCGCGATCGGGGCCTGGACATCGTAGGCGAACAACCCCGCCTCGACCACCAGGTCGATATTGCCGGCCGCCAGCAGCGCATAGGCGTAGCAATCCATGCCATAGCGGGTGAGCATCACCTCTTGCGAAAGCGCGGCGAAGGCTGCGGCTTCGGCGGGAGTGCCGATCTCGGGGAAGGTGCTGAAGAGAATCGCCTCGCCAAGCCCCGGTGCCGGGCGCACCCTCAGCGGCACCGTCCTGCCATGGCGCTGCAACTCGGCCCGGCCGAATCCGCCGACGAAACGCTCGTCGGTCCAGGGCTGATCGATCAGGCCGAACAGCGGGCCGTCGGCATCGCGCACGGAAACCAGCGTGCCCCAGGTGGGCGTGCCCGAGATGAAGCCGCGGGTGCCGTCGATCGGGTCGAGCACCCATGTCAGGCCGGAGGTGCCCGGTGTTTCGCCGTGCTCCTCGCCCAGCACCGCATCGTCCGGGCGCAGCCGCTGCAGGACGGCGCGCATTGCCTCTTCCGCCTCGCGGTCGGCCCGGGTGACCGGATCGAAGCCGCGGTGGGCCTTGTTGCTGGTGCCCAGCTGGCCGTTGCGGAAATAGGAAAGGGTGACATGGCGCGCGGCGTCAGCGGCCTCGTGGGCCGCCATCGCCAGCGCATCTTTTTCGGATTGGTCCATTGTCGACACCCGGGCTGTCCCTGCTTCTGCCCCCGTCTAGCAGGGCGCCCGGCGAATGTCAGGCCTCAGGCAACGTCGGAGAGCACGCGCGCCAGATCGAACAGGCGACGACGCTGGTTTTCGGGAATGGCGTAGTAGGAGCGCACCAGCTCCAGGGCTTCCTTGTCGGCAAGGATGTCGCCGGGGACGGTCGAGCCGGAATCATCGTTCCGGTGCTCCTCGATCCCCTCGAAGAAGAAGCTCACGGGAACATCCAGGGCCTCGGAAATGTCCCACAGGCGCGAGGCGCTGACGCGGTTCATCCCGGTTTCGTATTTCTGGATCTGCTGGAACTTGATCCCGACCTT
>WFPZ01000111.1 GCA_015487335.1 Paracoccaceae bacterium | reverse complement strand
GCGCAGATGGACCGCTGGTCGATGGTGGCCACGTTGAACTATCTTTCCCACGACGCCGAAGCGGCGATCGTGCTGGCCAAGAACCCGGTCTACAACACCGAGAAGGGGCGCAGGCAGATCAGCCAGATGGTAACGGTGGCCGATCTCACCCGCACCGCCTTCATGAACGGCGATCTGTCCACGGTGATGAGCCCGCGCACGGTGATCAACTGGGCCCAGAATGCCACCATCTTCCGCGATATCGGCTACGCCTTCCGGCTGACCTTCCTCAACAAGTGCGACGAGCTGGAGCGCCAGACGGTGGCCGAGTTCTATCAGCGCTGCTTCGACGAGGAACTGCCCGAAAGCGCCGTCAGCGCGAACCTAGGATAATTCCATATTAAGGAGTACCAAGTATGACCACACAAAAAACCATTCTGGTTCTTGGGGCAGCGTTCCTTCTAGTCTTTTTTCTTACCAATCGGTACGAATTCATCCATATGCAGTCGGGATTTATTGCACGGGCCAATAATATAACGGGCTCGGTAGAACTCTGCATAGCGAGCACAAATCTTCGTCGAGCTTCATGCGGAAATTTCGGGCAACAATGAGCCCATGAAAAAACCTACAGACAACCCTGCCGATCCCTTCAAGAAGGCCCTGGCCGAGGCCACCCGGGTGATGGCCGACGATCCGGATCTGTCGGTGAGCTACTCCATCGACCCGCCGGGAATGACGGAAGACGCGGTGCGCCTGCCGCAGGTCAGCCGGCGGATGACCCGCGCGGAGGTGCTGCTGGCGCGCGGCACCGCCGATGCCTTCGCCCTGCAAAGGCGCTACCACGATCCCCAGACCCACGCCCGTTACACACCGTCCGGCCCGATGGCGCGCGAGATCTACGAGGCGATGGAAACCGCCCGCTGCGAGGCCGTCGGCGCGCGCGCCATGCCCGGCACCGCCGGCAATATCGACGCCCGCATCGCCGACGAGGCCCAGCGCAAGGGCTACGCCATGCTGCGCGACGCCGCCGATGCCCCGCTGGCCGCCGCCGCCGGCTATCTGGTGCGCCACCTGGCCACCGGGCGCCCCCTGCCCGAGGGGGCCGACAACGTCATGCAGCTGTGGCGCGGCTTCATCGAATCGCAGGCCGGCGAGACGCTGGAGCGGCTGGAAGAGAGCCTCACCGACCAGGCCGCCTTCGCCCGCCTCACCCGGCAGGTGATCGAGGATCTCGGCTACGGCGACCAGCTGGGCGAAGACCCCGACGCCAGCGACGACAGCCAGGACGAAGAGGCCAGCGCCGACGAGGAGGAACAGGACAGCACCGGCCAGGAAGAGCAGGACGCCGGCGAAGAGGCCGACGCCAGCCCGCAGGACAGCCAGGAGGAAACCCAGGACGCCACCGAGGCGCAGGTCTCCATGGAGGACATGTCCGACATGGAGATGGGCGAGGAGACCGAGCTGCCCGAAGGCGAGGCCGAGCTGGAGCCCCCGCCGCCGGCCCCGGTTTCCGAGGCCGATCCCGACTACAAGGTGCTCACCACCGAGTTCGACGAGGAAGTCCGCGCCGAGGATCTGGCCGACTCCGAAGAGCTGGAGCGCCTGCGCGCCTATCTCGACCAGCAGCTGGAGCCGCTCAAGGGCGCGGTCGGGCGGCTGGCCAACAAGCTGCAGCGCCGCCTGCAGGCGCAGCAGAACCGCAGCTGGGAGTTCGACCGCGAAGAGGGCATCCTCGATGCCGGCCGCCTGGCGCGGGTGGTCGCCAACCCCACCACGCCGCTGTCCTTCAAGGTGGAAAAGGATACCGAGTTCCGCGACACGGTGGTGACGCTGCTGCTGGACAATTCCGGCTCGATGCGCGGCCGGCCGATCTCGATCGCCGCGATCTGCGCCGACGTTCTGGCCCGCACCCTCGAGCGCTGCCAGGTCAAGGTTGAGATTCTCGGCTTCACCACCCGTGCCTGGAAGGGCGGGCAGAGCCGCGAGAAATGGCTGGCCGAAGGCCGCCCGCAACAGCCCGGCCGCCTCAACGACCTGCGCCACATCATCTACAAGCCGGCCGACGCCCCCTGGCGGCGGGTGCGCACCAACCTCGGGCTGATGATGAAGGAAGGGCTGCTGAAGGAAAACATCGACGGCGAGGCGCTGGAATGGGCCCACCGCCGGCTGGCCTCCCGCCCCGAGGCGCGCAAGATCCTCATGGTGATCTCCGACGGCGCCCCGGTGGATGACAGCACCCTCTCCGTGAACCCCGCCAACTACCTGGAAAAGCACCTGCGCGACGTGATCGAGATGATCGAGAAGCGCCGCGCGGTGGAGCTGATCGCCATCGGCATCGGCCATGACGTCACCCGCTACTACGCCCACGCGGTGACCATCACCGATGTCGAGCAGCTGGCCGGCGCGATGACCGAACAGCTTGCCGCCCTGTTCGACAAGGACCCCCGCGCGAAGGCCCGGCTTCTGGGGATCCGCCACGCGGCGGCGGCGCGCTGAGCGCGGGGCCTTTCGCGAAAATCCCCTTCACCTTGCCGAAATACTCGCGCCGCAGGCATTGAATCCGGCCGCGCGGCAGGATTTCATGCCTGCGCAGAAAAGTATCGCCGGACAGAAGAAGGCAGGCCCATGTTCCAGACATTCGAGGAAAGCGCCCACCCCGAGCAGGGCCCGCCGCGCCTGGCCGCCCTGCGCGCCGAGATCGCCCGCGAGGGGCTGGCCGGCTTCATCGTGCCGCGCGCCGATGCCCATCAGGGCGAATTCGTCGCCCCCCATGACGCGCGCCTGGCCTGGCTGACCGGCTTCACCGGCTCGGCCGGGTTCTGCGTGGTGCTGGGAAACGAGGCCGGGCTGTTCGTGGACGGGCGCTACCGGGTGCAGGTCAGGGCGCAGGTCTCGCTGGATCATTTCACGCCGGTGGACTGGCCCGAGGTGAAGCTGGCCGACTGGCTGAGGGAACACCTGCCCGAGGGCGGGCGCGTGGGATTCGACCCCTGGCTGCACACCGAGGGCGAGATCGCGCGCGCCCGCGAGGGCCTGGCGGGCAGCGCGGTGGAACTGACGCCCTGCGACAATCTGGTCGACAGGATCTGGGCCGACCAGCCGCCGCCCCCGAGCGGGAAGATCACCGCCCATCCGCTGGAATACGCCGGCGAGCCTTCGAGGGAGAAACGCGCCCGCCTGGCCGCCGGTCTGCGCGAGGCGGGCCAGCGCGCGGCGGTGCTGACCCTGCCCGACAGCATCTGCTGGCTGCTCAACATCCGCGGCTCGGACATCCCCCGCGTGCCGGTGGTGCAGGCCTTCGCGATCCTGCACGACGACGCCTCGGTGACCCTGTTCACCGATCCGTCCAGGGCCCGCGGGCTGTCCCTCGACGGGCAGGTAAGGCTGCGCGAGCGCGCCGCCTTCCCCTCGGCCTTGGCCGCATTGGAAGGCCCGGTGCGGGTGGACCGCGACAGCGCCCCGCTGGCGGTCTCGCAGATACTGCAGGAGGCGGGGACGGAGGTGGCCTTCGCCGCCGATCCCTGCCTGCTGCCCAAGGCGCGCAAGAATGCGGCAGAGCTGGCCGGCGCCCGGGCCGCCCATCTGCGCGACGGGGCGGCGATGGTGGAGTTTCTCGCCTGGCTCGACAACCGGCTGCCCGCGGGCGGGCTGACCGAAATCGACGTGGTCAGGCGGCTGGAAGAGTTCCGCCGCGCCACCGGCAAGCTGCACGACATCAGCTTCGAGACGATCTGCGGCACGGGCCCCAACGGGGCGATCGTCCATTACCGGGTGAGCGAGACCACCAACCGGACGATCGAGCCCGGCGATCTGCTGCTGGTGGATTCCGGCGGCCAGTATCCCGACGGCACCACCGACATCACCCGCACCATGGCCACCGGCCCGGTGAGCGACGAACAGAAGGCCTGCTACACCCGGGTCCTGCAGGGGATGATCGCCATTTCGCGGGCCCGCTGGCCCAGGGGGCTGGCCGGGCGCGACCTCGACCCGCTGGCGCGCGCGGCGCTGTGGCGCGCCGGGCTGGACTATGACCACGGCACCGGCCACGGGGTGGGCTCGTATCTTTCCGTGCACGAAGGCCCGGCGCGGATCTCGCGCATCAGCGAGCTTGCGCTGGAACCGGGGATGATCCTCTCCAACGAACCGGGCTATTACCGGGAGGGCGCCTTCGGCATCCGGCTGGAAAACCTTGTGGCGGTGCGCGAGGCCCCGCCGATCGAGGGCGCGGACGCCCGCGAGATGCTGGACTTCGAAACGCTGACCTTCGTGCCGCTGGATGCCCGGCTGATCGACCCGGCCCGCCTGTCACCCGGCGAGCGCGCCTGGCTCAACGCCTATCACGCGCAGGTGGCCGAAAGGATCGGCCCGCGGGTCGGCGCCACCGCCCGCGCCTGGCTGGAACGCGCCACCGCGCCGATCTGAGCCCGCCGGCCGCGCCCCGCCCCCTTTCGCCCGGATATCCCCGGGAGGGCACCCCCTGCCCGGCCGTCACGAGTGCTCCTCGGCCGCCGTTTCCGCCAGCGCCCGGTTGTATTCGCGCAGCGCATCCACATGGTGCAGGGTGCCCCACAGCCTTGGCGCGCCATCCTCGCCATCGAGCGTCACCACCGGGATGAAGGACAGCCCGGACTTCTCGAACAACGGCATGGCGCTTTCCAGCGTGGCGTTGACGTCGATGTAGAGGCCCTGGTCGATCAGCCTGCGGCATTCCTCCTCGGGAGGGGCATCGGGGTGGTCGCGCGGGCGCAACAGCCGGGCGCAGCGGAACATGCCCAGCAGGTAGGCCTGGGGGCCCGCGGCCAGGTGCACGCCGCGCCGCTCCAGCAGGGTGAGGAAGAAGGAGCGGTCCACCAGCCGCGAGGCCAGCGCGGTGGAAATCGACACCGCCACCATCACCGCCAGCCCGGTCTGCCAGTCGCCGGTCAGCTCGAACACGATCAGCGTGGTCGAGATCGGCGCCCCCAGCACGGCGGCCGCCACCGCCCCCATGCCCGCCAGCGCGTAAAGCGTCTGCGAACCCGAAACCGTGGGGAAGATGCCGGTGGCGATATAGCCGAAGGCCAGGCCGGTGAGCGCCCCCACCATCAACGAGGGCGAGAACACCCCGCCGCCCATCCGCCCGGCCATGGTGATGGCCACCGCCGCCGTCTTGAGCACCGCGAACACGATCGCCTCGCCCAGAAGCAGCTCGCCGGTGAGCGCCCGCGAGGTGGTCTCGTAGCCCACCCCGATGATATGCGGGAACCAGATCGCCAGCCCGCCCAGAAGCGCCCCGGCCAGCGCCGGGCGCAGGTAGCGCGGCAGGCCGATGGCCTTCTGCACTGCAGTGCCCACGTCGTCGGCCCAGAAGATTGCACGCATCAGCACCACCGCCACCAGCCCGCAGACCAGACCGAGAATCAGATAGGCCGGAAGCTCCACATAGAACCCCAGGGCGCTGCCGGCGGGCAGGACGAACTCGGTGACATTGCCGTAAAACAGCCGGCCGATCACCGTGCCGGCCACCGAGGCGATGACGATGGGCGCGAAGGCATGCACCGCGAAATGGCGCAGCACCACCTCCAGCGCAAACAGCGCCCCCGCGATCGGAGCGTTGAAACTGGCCGAGACCGCGGCTGCCACGGCGCAGCCCAGCAGGTCGCGCCCGGTGATGCCGGAGGCGTTGATCCGGTTGGACACCCAGGTGGAGATCACCCCGGCCAGGTGCACCACCGGCCCCTCGCGCCCCGAGGATCCGCCCGAGGAAAGGGTGATCATCGAAGCCAGCGCCGAGGCGAGGCCGGCGCGCTGTTCCACCCGGCCCTCGTTGAGCGCCGCCCCCTCGATCACCTCGGCCACCGATCGCACCCGCCCGTCATCGGTGAAGAAATGCAGGATCAGCCCCACCACCAGCCCGCCCGCTACCGGCAGGAAGAATATCCAGTAGGCCGGGATCGTCCTGGCCAGGGTGTGGATGCGCGCCGGATCGTCGATCCCGTAAAGCCAGGACTGCAGCTCGGTGATGGCGACGCGAAAGCCCAGCGCCGCGAAGCCGGCGGCGATGCCCACCGCCAGGGCGATGAACCAGAACTGGATCTGGCCGGGGCCGTGCTCGCGCAGGATCTTCCAGCCGTCGCGGCAGGCGCACAGGGCATCGTCGATCTGCCGTGCGATCAGCGATTTTGGCGCTTCACCCATGTTCTGCCGCCCGCGGGCCCTGCCTTGCACTTTCCCTCGCCGCCCGCTTGGCCTAGGGTCGCACCTGTCCATGCGAGGCGACACTCATGAGCATCGAAACCGCACTTACCAGACTTTCCACACTCTTAGGCAATCGCCTGAGCCGTTCCAAGCCCGATCTGGAGGCGCACGGCCATTCCGAAACCCATTTCCCGCCTGCCCCGCCCGATGCGGTGGCCTGGCCGGAGACCACCGAAGAGGTGGCCGAGCTGGTGAAGATCTGCGCCGCCGAGCGCTGCCCGGTGGTGGGCTGGGGGGCCGGCACCTCGCTGGAGGGGCACGCGCTGGCGCTCCGCGGCGGGGTGGCGGTGGATTTCTCGCGCATGAACCGGGTGCTGAAGATCAACGCCGAAGACATGGACGTGGTCGTCCAGCCCGGCCTGACGCGCGAAGAGCTGAACCGCGAGCTGCGCGCCACGGGGCTGTTCTTCCCGGTCGATCCCGGTGCCAATGCCACGCTGGGGGGCATGGCCGCCACCCGCGCCAGCGGCACCACCGCGGTGCGCTACGGCACCATGCGCGACAACGTGCTCGCCACGCAGGCGGTGCTGGCCGACGGGCGCGTCATCCGCACCGGCACGCGGGCGCGCAAGTCCTCGACGGGCTATGACCTCACGGCCCTGCTGGTGGGGTCGGAGGGCACGCTGGGGCTGATCACCGAGCTGACCCTGCGCCTGCACGGCCAGCCCGAGGCGATCTCGGCTGCGGTCTGCGCCTTCCCCAGCATCTCCGATGCGGTCAACGCGGTGATCGCCACCATCCAGACGGGCATCCCGATGGCCCGCATCGAATTCGTCGACGAAACCTCGGCGGAGGCCTTCAACCGGTATGCCGGCACCGATTTCCCGCAACTTCCGCACCTGATGGTGGAGTTTCACGGCTCGCCAGGCGCGGTGGCCGAGGATGCCAGGCGCTTCGGCGAGATCGTGGCCGATTTCAACGGCTCGGGCTTCCGCTGGTCGGACCGCACCGAAGACCGCACCGCCCTGTGGACCATGCGCCACAACGCCTTCTATGCCGGGCTGGCGCTGCGCCCCGGCGCAAGTGCCGTGGTTACCGACATCTGCGTGCCGATCTCGCGCCTGGCCGAGGCGGTGGAGGAGACCCGTGCCGACATCGCCGCATCGCCGCTGCAAGGGCCGATCCTGGGCCATGTGGGCGACGGCAACTTCCACGCCCTGCTGCTGGTGGACCGCGCCGACAAGGCCGAGATGGACGAGGCCCTGCGCCTGTCTGCCCGCATGGCCGAACGCGCCCTGCGGCTGGGCGGCACGGTAACCGGCGAACACGGCATCGGCATGGGCAAGCTGGGCTACATGGAGGCCGAACACGGCCCCGGCTGGAACGTGATGGCCGAGATCAAGCGCGCCCTCGACCCCCACGACATCCTCAACCCCGGCAAGCTCGTCCCGCAGGGCTGACCCAGCCCTCTTCTGTCGGAAAACGCGCGTCAGTGCCCGGTCGGGCCTTTACAGATTCCGGTTGGCAGGAGAGCACCCCGCTCCTGATCGGATTCGCCGGTTTTCGCAACCGAAGGGCAGGCAGGGGCATGCCCGGGGCATCAAGCGCAAGGCGCCACCGGGCGCGGCTATCACCTCCGCCCTACCCCGCCAGCAGGGCACGGGCGGCGGCGCGGGCCTCGGTGGTGACGGTATCGCCGGCCAGCATGCGGGCCAGTTCGTCGATCCGGGCGCTGTCGTCGAGGGGGATCACCCTCGAGGTCGTCACCCCCCCGCTCACCTCCTTTTCCACCTTCCAGTGGTGCTGGCCGCGGGCGGCCACCTGCGGCGAATGGGTCACCACCAGCACCTGCGCCTCGCACGCCAGGGCGGCCAGGCGGCGGCCGACCGCATCGGCGGTGGCCCCGCCCACGCCGCGGTCGATCTCGTCGAAGATCATGGTCAGCCCGGTGGACTGGCGGGTCAGGCAGACCTTGAGCGCCAGCAGAAAGCGCGAAAGCTCGCCGCCCGAGGCGATCCGCTGCAGGGGGCCGGGGGGCGCGCCGGGGTTGGTGGCCACGGTGAAGGCCACGCTCTCCATGCCCTCGGCGCCGGGCTCGGCGGGGGTGATCTCGGTGGTGAAAAGGGCGCGCTCCATCTTCAGCGGCGCAAGCTCCTTCGCCATGGCCGCATCGAGCCGGCCGGCCGCCTCGCGCCGGGCCCGCCCCAGGGCGGCGGCGGCGGCCTCGTAGGCGGCGCGGGCCTCCTCCACCCCGGCCTGAAGGCGCGAGATGTCCTCCGCCCCGCCCTCCAGCGCCGCCAGCCGGCTGCGCAGATCCTCGGCCAGATCGCCCAGATCGTCTGGCAGCACGCCATGCTTGCGAGCCAGGGCGCGGATGGCGAAGAGGCGCTCTTCGGTGGCCTCCAGCTCGGCCGGGCTGAAGGCGGCCTCGGCCATCCAGGCCTCGATCCCCTGCTGGGCGTGGCCAAGCTCGTCGAGCGCCCGGCCCAGCGCCTCCAGCGGCGCATCGAGCCGCCCCCCGGCCTCTCCGGCCACCCCTTCCAGCCGGCGCAGGGCCTCGGCCAGAAGCCCTTCGGCACCCTCGGGCGAAAGCGCGGCATGGGCGAGGGCGATTTCCTCGCGGTTGCGCTCGGCGGCCTGCATCAGGCGGCGGCGGGCGTCCAGCTCCGCCTCCTCGCCGGGGGCGGGGTCCAGCTCGTCAAGCTCGGCCACCGCATGGCGCAGGAAGTCCTCCTCCGCCCGCGCCACGGCCAGCGCCGCCTCCGCCTCGGCCAGCGCCTCGCGGGCCGCCGTCCAGGCGCCCCAGGCCGCACGCACCTTCCGCACCTGCCCCGAAAGCCCGCCGAATTCGTCAAGCAGCGCCCGGTGGCCGCGGGCATCGAGCAGGCCGCGGTCATCGTGCTGGCCGTGCAGCTCCACCAGGGTGGCCGACAGCCGGCGCAGCACTTCGCCGCTGACCCGGCGGTCGTTGACCCAGGCGGTCTTGCGCCCCTCGGCGGTGTTGACCCGGCGCAGGATGAGCTCGTCCTCCACGGGCAGGCCGGCCTCTTCCAGCACGGCGCAAGCGGGATGGCCGGGGCCGGGTTCGAACACCGCCACCACCTCGCCGCGCGCCGCCCCCGCGCGAACCAGCTCGGCCCGGCCGCGCCAGCCCAGCACGAAGCCCAGCGCATCGAGCAGGATGCTCTTGCCCGCCCCCGTCTCGCCGGTGAGCACGTTGAGCCCGGGCCGGAACTCCAGCGTCAGGTGGTCGATGATCAGCATGTCCCGGATGTCGAGACTGCGCAGCATGGGCCCGGGCTCCCGCGCTTACAGCCACTCGCCGCGCAGCATCTGCCGGTAGATCTTCGCCAGCCAGCTGTCGCCCTCGGCCAGCGGGCGCAGGCCCTTGCCGGTGAGCAGCACATAGGCGTCCTGATACCATTCGGTGGAACGGAAGTTCTTGCCCAGGATGGCACCGGCGGCCTGGGCCTCTTCGTCGAGGCCCAGCGCCAGATAGGCCTCGACCAGCCGGTAGAGCGCCTCGGGCGTGCTGGTGGTGGTCTGGAAGTCCTCGACCACGTTGCGGAAGCGGTTGATCGCCGCCGTATAATAGCCTCGCTTGAGGTAGTAGCGGCCGACTTCCATCTCCTTGCCGCCAAGCCGGTCGAAGGCGAGGTCGAACTTCATCCTGGCCGACTTGGCGTATTCGCTGTCGGGATAGCGCTCGAACACCTTGCGCAGCTCCTGCAGCGCGTCGAGAATGACCGCCTGGTCGCGGCCGATGTCATCCATCTGGTCGTAGTAGGACAGCGCCACGAGATACTGCGCATAGGCCGCATCCTTGTCTGCCGGGTAGAAATCGAGGTAGCGCCGGGCCGAGGCGCGGGCGTTCTCGTAATCGCCGGCCTGCTGATAGGAATAGGCCTGCATGATCAGCGCGCGCATCGCCCATTCCGAGTAGGGATAGAGGCGCTCGACCTCGCCGAAGTAGCGGGCCGCATCGTCGGGGCGGTTTCTGGCCAGTTCGTATTCGCCGCGCTGATAGATCTCCGCCGCGGTGAATTGCTCAAGCGGCAGATCATCGCGCGGCCCCCTGGCGCAGGCGGCAAGCACAGCCAGCGCCACAAGCGGCAGGATCAGCCGAAATCTAAACCCGGTTCTGGTCATGTTGCCCCTACCCGTTCTTCATGCATGCCACCGACGTCTCTGACTGGGAACGGTCCTAGCACAGAAAAAATCGGGGCAAAATCACTTTGAGGGGTTTGCGGCAAGTTCAGGCAACCGCCGGCACGTCGGCCCGGCAAACGCCCACGCCAGGCAGGCGGCGGGCCATTTCCTCGTCGCACAGACGCATCCGCCAGGCGCCGGGGCGGGAAAACAGCGCGCGCAGCAGCGCGTTGGTCAGGGCATGGCCCGCGCGCAGCCCCTGGTAGCGGCCCACCAGCGGGGCGCCGGCCAGCGCCAGATCGCCCAGCGCGTCGAGCATCTTGTGGCGCACCGCCTCATCGGGGTGGCGCAGCCCGCCGGGGGTGAGCACCCTGTCGCCATCGACCACGATCGCATTGTCGAAGCTGCCGCCCCGGGCCAGGCCCTCGGCCTGCATCGCCGCCACGTCGCTGCGACGGCAGAAGGTGCGGCTGTCGCACAGCTGCTGAACGAAGGCGCCATTGGCCATGTCCAGGCGCTTGGCCTGAGTGCCGATCGCCTGCTCGTCGAACTCGATCCTGAAGTCGATCTCGAAGCCGGGCCCCGGGGCAAGTCGGGCCACGGCCTCGCCCCGGCGCACCTCGACCTGTTCGAGAATCTCGATCACCCGCACCGGCGCATCCAGCCGGCGCACGCCGCGGGCCAGGATGCCGTCGACGAACCGCGCCGCGCTGCCATCGAGGATCGGCACTTCGGGGCCGTCGATATCGATCAGGGCGTTGTGAATGCCGCATCCGGCCAGTGCGGCCATCAGATGCTCGACGGTGGAAACCTCCACGCCCGAGGCGTTGGACAGCACGGTGCACAGGCGGGTGTTGCTGACCGCGTCCCAGCGGGCAGGAACGAGATTGTCGCCCAAGGCGACATCCGTGCGGCGGAACCAGATGCCGTATTCCGCCGAGGCGGGGTGGATCACCACGGACACCCGCGCACCGGTATGAAGCCCGACGCCGGAAAACGCCACCGAAGATTTGATCGTGGTCTGCACCTGAGCCCTCAAGTTCGGGATCGTCCCGTTGACCGGAACCTGACTGAAGCCTGCCTAGCGAGCCCGCGTCATTCTCTCAACTCAATCTTTGCAACGGGTTGAAATATAGACGCGTGAGATGCGCAAGATTCTGCCGATGCCATGAAGAGGCACTGCCAACCCGTTGCCCGAAAAGGAAAAGGGCCGGCGGAAACCGGCCCCTGTCACGCTTCCGTTTTGAGGGAAAATCAGTTCGCCTGACGGCGCAGGAAGGCCGGGATCTCGATCTTCTCCTGCTCGGGGTCGAGCTCGGGCTCTTCGGCCACGGCCCGCATCTGCGGCTGCTGGCGCAGCGGCGGGGCCTCGCGAGGAGGCTGCTGGGGCTCTGCGGCATGGCCGGCCATCCGGCTGAGCAGGTTGTTGATGCCGAAACGGGCCCGTTCTGCGGGCGAGGATGCCTGCCGGGGCTGTTGCGGCTGCTGGGACGGCGTCTTGGCGACCGCGGCCTTCAGCCGCTGCATGGCCTCGGGGGTAGGTGTTCCGGCCGGCGGCGCCGTGGGGGCGACGAACTGCTCGCGCGCCTCGGCTGCGGCCGGTTCCGCCTGCGGCCGGTAGGCCGGCGGCGGCAGGTCATCCTCCGCCTCTTCGGCAGGCGCCTGGCTCGGGGCCGGCTCGCCCCCGGGGTCGGAGGCAAAACCGCCGAAGAGGCTGGGCTCGTCGCCGGCGGCCTCCTGCCTTTCCGGGGCGGTCTCGGCGGCGGGCGCAGGCTCGGGCGCCGGAGCGGAAGCCGCGGCGGCCCGCGGCGTGGCGGCCCGCGGCGCGGGAGCCTCGGCCGCGGCTGCCGCATCGATGCCGGTAGCCACCACCGAAACCCGCATCACCCCTTCCATATCGGCGTCAAGGGTGGAGCCCACGATGATGTTGGCGTCGGCATCCACCTCCTCGCGGATGCGGTTGGCGGCCTCGTCAAGCTCGAACAGGGTCAGGTCGTAGCCGCCGGTGATGTTGATCAGCACGCCCTTGGCGCCCTTGAGGCTGATCTCGTCGAGCAGCGGATTGGCGATCGCCTTCTCGGCGGCCTGGATGGCGCGGTCTTCGCCGGTGGCCTCGCCGGTGCCCATCATCGCCTTGCCCATCTCGTCCATCACCGAGCGGACATCGGCGAAGTCGAGGTTGATCAGCCCGGGGCGCACCATCAGGTCGGTCACGCCCTTGACGCCCTGATAGAGCACGTCGTCGGCCATCGAGAAGGCCTCGGTGAAGGTGGTCTTCTCGTTGGCGAGACGGAACAGGTTCTGGTTGGGGATGATGATCAGCGTGTCCACCATCTTCTGCAGCGCCTCGACCCCCTCTTCGGCCTGGCGCATGCGCTTGGCGCCCTCGAACTGGAAAGGCTTGGTGACCACGCCCACCGTCAGCACGCCCAGCTCGCGCGCCGCCTGCGCGATGATCGGGGCGGCGCCGGTGCCGGTGCCCCCGCCCATGCCGGCGGTGATGAAGCACATGTGCGCGCCGGCCAGATGGTCGACGATCTCCTCGATGGTTTCTTCCGCTGCCGCGGCCCCCACGGAGGGCCGGGCGCCGGCTCCGAGCCCTTCGGTGACCTTCACGCCCATCTGGATCTTGTTGGGGGCGCGCGACTGCTGCAGCGCCTGGGCATCGGTGTTGGCGACCACGAAATCCACGCCCTCGAGCTGCTTTTCGATCATGTTGTTGACGGCATTGCCCCCTGCACCGCCCACGCCGAATACCGTGATCCGGGGTTTCAGATCGTCTTGCTGGGGCATCATCAGGTTCAATGTCATAATCTGTCCGCCTGTTGGTTTCGTCGCAGCCGCTTGCGGCCGGAATTGCCTTCTCCTCTCCCGATCCTAGTGAGAATCGGGCGTTTCGTCACCCCAAAAACACGAAAAAGACACAAAATCTGGGGCGAAATTCGTGCCTGACAGCGGGATTTTGCCAATATCCCGAAATCTTGCGTTCACCAGTTCTCCTTGAACCATTTCACCGCCCTTTTCAGAGACCTCGCCGGGTATCCTTCGACCGGAATCTCGAAATCCCACCATTCGTCCTGGGGGTGGGCCGCGAACAGGCACAGCCCCACCGAAGAGGCGAAACCCGCCCCCGTGGCCGCCTGCGGCAGCCCCTGAACCCGCAGCGGACGGCCGATTCGCACCTGCTGGCCGAGGATCTTCGGGGCCAGGGTGTCGAGCCCCGGGATCTGGCTGGCGCCGCCGGTGAGCACGATCTGCTGGCTGGGCAGGTGCTCGAATCCGGCCGCGTCCAGCCGCACGCGCACCTCTTCGAGAATCTCCTCGACGCGCGGGCGCATGATGCCGATCAGCTCGGCGCGGGAGACGGTGCGCCGGTCGTGCTCCCAGTCGCCGGTCCGGCCGCCGATCTCGATCATCTCGCGGTCGTCCATGCCGGTGGCGACGACACCGCCGTAAAAGGTCTTGATGCGCTCCGCGGTGGCCAGCGGCACCTGCAGCCCCTTGGAGATGTCGAGGGTGACGTGCTCGCCGCCCATGCGCACGCAGTCGGCATAGATCATGTGCTTGCGAATGAAGATCGACAGGCTGGTGGTGCCCCCGCCCATGTCGATGCAGGCCGCCCCCAGTTCCTGTTCGTCCTCGACCAGCGCCGAGAGCCCCGAAACATAGGCCGCCGAGGCCAGCCCGGCCAGCTCCAGATCGCAGCGCTTGATGCAGTAGAGAAGGTTGCGGATCACCGCCGCATCCACCGTCAGCATGTGCATGTCGGCAGCCAACCGGTTGCCGATCTGGCCGCGCGGATCGGACAGCCCGGTGCGGTGATCGATGGCGAAGTTGACCGGCTGGGCATGCAGCACCTCGCGCCCCTCGCCGTAATCGGGCACCTCGGCGGCGGCCAGCACCCGGCTGACCTCCTGCTCGCGCACCATCTCGCCGCCCAGGTCGATTTCGCCGGCCAGCCCGTAGGAGCGCGGCGCGCCGCCCGAAAAACAGGCGATCACGTGGTCCACCCGCTCGCCGGCCATCTTCTGGGCCGCCTGCACCGCGGTGCGGATGGCGCGCTCGGCCTCGGGCATGGAGTCGATCTCGCCGAAGCGCACCCCGCGCGAGCGGGTGGTGGCCGCGCCGATCACCCGGAAGGTGGACTGGCCCGCCATCGGCCCGATCCCGTCGGAAGGGCGGAAGCTGTCGGGGCCGTCGAAGCGCAGGATCAGGCAGGAAATCTTCGAGGTGCCGATATCGAGAATCGCGATCAGCCCCCGCTGGATGGCGGCCCTGCGCATCTGCCGCATGGCCCTCTGGCTGGCATAAAGCTGGTTCATGGGCGGTTCTCCGTTTTCACACGTCTCAGCGTCCGAAGCTCCTCGATTGCGGTTTCCGACAGGCGCAGGGTGGGGCGGGCGGGGATGCGCATGTCCACCACGGTGATGTCGCGGGCCAGAAGCTCCTGCGCCTCGTTCAGCGCCATTACCTGCAGCAGCGCCTGCACGGGGTCCCTCTCGGGCAGCATGATGCGCTGGTCGCGGTCGAGCACCAGATCCCAGCGCCGCTCGCCCACCCGCACCAGGCCGCGGATGCGCTCGCGCACGGGAGCGGCGGCCTCGAGCAGGGCCAGCGCTTCGGGCACCGCCCGCTCGGCGCCTACGCCCACCAGAAGCGGCAGGTCGGGCCGCTCGAGGCGCGACTCCAGAACTGCCACCCGGCGACCCTCGGCATCGAGCAGTTCAAGATCGCCGTGCACCCGCCAGACGGCGGCCGGCTGGCGCTCCACGATGCGAATTTCCAGAACCCCGCCGGAGCGGATGCGCAAATCGGCCCGCGCCACCGCGTCCAGCTCCTCGATGCGCTCGCGCATGGCCTGCAGGTCGAGGTCGAAGGAGCTGACCGGGAAGTCCACCGGCAGGATCTCGCGGATGTCGTCGGCCACCGAGTCCGAAGCCCCCTCGATCACCATCAGCCTGACCATGAACTCCGGCCGCGCCTCGATCGAGCGGCGCAGCTCGGCCACCTGCGCCATCAGCGCCTCGCGGTTTTCGGGCTGGGCGAGATACCAGCTGGCCGCGCCGGCCACCAGCACCATCGGCAGCCCCGCCCGCACCAGCAGGCGAAACAGGGGCGTCAGCCACAGCCGCTGCAGCCGATAGGCGATGCGCGAGGGCGCCGGGTCACGGCGCGGCGCAGAGGAGGTCAGCGGTTGCACGAGGCGTCCTCCACCATCCACTTGCAGAACTCGGGAAAGGAAATGCCGCAATGGGCCGCCTGCTCGGGCGAAAGCGAGGTCGGCGTCATGCCGGGCTGGGTGTTGGTCTCCAGCAGGATCAGCCCGTCGAGGCCGCGCGTCTCATCCCAGCGGAAATCGGTGCGGCTGACGCCCCGGCAGCCCAGCGCCCGATGCGCGCGGCGCGCGTAATCGAGACAGGCGTCGAAGATCTCGGCGGGCAGATCGGCCGGGATCACGTGGCGCGATCCGCCCGCCTCGTATTTGGCGTGGTAGTCGTACCAGCCATCGGTAAGTATCTCGGTGACGGTGAGCGCGCGCTCGCCCATCACGGTGGCGGTCAGCTCGCGCCCCGGCACATAGGCCTCGACCATCAGCACATCGGGCAATCCGGCGTCCAGCTCCGGCGGCGCGGCGGCCCCTTCGGGGACGATGTGGATGCCCACCGAAGAGCCTTCGCACACCGGCTTGATCACGTAGGGCGGCACCATCAGGTGGCGCGCGGCCACCTCCTCGCGCGGGGCAAGCAGGCTTTCGGCGAAGGGCAGGCCGGCGGCGCGGTAGGCCTCCTTGGTGCGCTGCTTGTCCATGGCCAGAGCCGAAGACAACACCCCCGAGTGGGTATAGGGCAGGCCGATCCATTCCAGCAGGCCCTGAACGCAGCCGTCCTCGCCCCAGCGGCCGTGCAGGGCGTTGAAGGCGACATCGGGCGAGATTTCCGACAGACGCGCGCACAGGTCGGGGCCGGCGTCCAGCTCGACCACCTCGTAACCTGCCTCCCGCAGCGCGGCGGCGCATTCGCGCCCCGACGACAGCGACACCTCGCGCTCGGCCGAGGGGCCACCCATCAGTACCGCCACTTTGGGGGTTGCCCTGCCCGACATACCCACCTTGGTGCCTCGTTATCGGGGCCTTGTCCGCGGCCCCTGTTTCATT
>WFPZ01000110.1 GCA_015487335.1 Paracoccaceae bacterium | reverse complement strand
TTTCACGCGTCAGGGTGCCCTCGGCCGCCATCCGGCCCAAGGCGGCGCGTGAGAACGGGCCCGAGGTTTCGCCGCCCTTCGCGATGTGCCAGACCTTCTCGACCGGTGGCGGGGGCGGGGGAGGCGGCATGGCTGCGGGGCCCGCGGCGGGCCGGCCCCTTGAGGCCGGTTGCGGCACCGCGCCCCAGGGGCCGGCCTGCCCGGCCATGCCCATGCCCAGCCCCAGCCCCATGCCGGCGCCGAGCCCCGCGCCCGCTCCGCCGGGATTGCGCGCCGCGGCACTCATCGCCTCGGCGGCCGAGAACCGGGTATAGCGGCCCAGATCGCCGGCGATTCCCATCGAGGTGCGCCTGTCCAGCACCTCCTCGACGGCGGACGGCAGGGAGATGTTCTCGATGTAGAGCTCGGGCAGGGTGATGCCGTACTGCTCCAGCGTGGGCGCGATCTCGGTGGCCACAAGCCGGCCCAGGTCGGCGGTGTTGGCGGCCATGTCGAGCACCGGTATCCCCGAGCCCGCCACAGCGCGCGAAAACTCCTGCACGATGATGTTGCGGATCTGATAGCTGATCTCGTCCATGGTGAACTCGCCGTCGGTGCCGACGATCTCGAGCAGGAAACGGGCCGGGTCGGTGACCTTCACCGTGTAGGTGCCGAAGGCGCGGATGCGGGTGGGGCCGAACTCGGGGTCGCGCAGCAGGATCGGGTTCTTGGTGCCCCACTTGAGGTTGGGAAAACGGGTGGTGGAAACGAAGTAGATTTCCGACTTGAAGGGCGAGCGAAAGCCGTGGTCCCAGTTCTGCAGCGTGGTCAGGATGGGCATGTTGTTGGTTTCCAGCATGTAGAGGCCGGGCGTGAACACATCCGCCAGCTGGCCCTCGTGCACGAACACCGCCGCCTGACCCTCGCGCACCGTCAGCTTGGCGCCGTACTTGATGGCGTGGCCCTGGCGCTCGAACCGCCAGACCATGGTGTCGCGGGTGTCGTCCACCCAGTGGATGACGTCGATGAACTCGCCCGTCAGGAAATCCAGAATACCCATCACGCGTCTCCTTCCGTTTGCAGGCTCAGCTCTCACCGCCCAGCAGCTCGGCGGCGATCTGCTCGACGATCGGCCGGGCCTCTCTTTCGGTCATGCCAACGCGCAGCCGGCGGTCATAGAGGATTTGCAGCAGCAGCTCGTCATGTGGGGTCAGCAGGGCGAACTCCTCGTCGTCGTTGAAGATCGAGGGCCGCGCCCTGGGGCTGTCGTTGGACAGGCCCATGCCCTGGGCCAGCTCTTCGTGGATGCAGCTCAGCCGCATCAGATCGGGGTGCTCGGCCCGGATCACCGCCACGGCGTTGGAATAGGCGCCGCTTTCTTCGGGCTCCCAGGCGAAGACCAGGCAGAAGGTCGAGCGCGGCATGTCGGTAACGGTACGCACCACCGCCTCGTCGATGCCGGGCAGGATTTCGCGCAGGCGCGGGCCGAGGGCGCGGCGCTCATCCTCGTTGACGACGAAGACGTTGAAGTTTCCCCCCGACGTCACCTGCCGGATCGGCACCCCCGTCAGCCGCGACAGACGTGCCGCGTAGCGGGTGATGTCGGCCCTGTCCTTGCGGCGCTGCCGCTCGGGCACGGTGGCGCCGAATTCCACCTGCATGCGGATCGGCTGTTCCCAGCGATGCACGCGGCTTGCGGTTTCGCGCGCCACCAGCCGGCCGCCCTGGTTGGTATATTCGTCATAAAGCGCGATGCGGATGAAGTTTTCCGCCAGCCGGCGGGCATCAAAGGGCACGTCGGGGCCGCCGCCGTCGGTGCGCAGAAGACCCCGGGCCAGCAGCGAGGCCTGCACGCGCTCGTAATAGCGGGCGAGCGCCCGGCTTTCCGGCGAGGGCTGAGGGCCGGCCTCCTGCGGCGGCGGGAGCGCCGGGCCTTCGGGCGGGGCCAGGAGGGGGGCACAGGCCGTCAGGCCGGCCAGTCCGGCCATCAGCAGCATGCGCCGCACGGAAGGAAGGCCCCGGCGCACCCCGGCCTCAGCCCTGCTGCTCCGAGGTGCCGGGACTGTCGCCCCGGCCGTCCCTGCGCGCCCCGGCCGCGGACAGGGCCTTGCGCAGCTCGGCTTCCGCTCTTTCCAGTTCCGCCTCGGCCGCAGCGCGCCTGGCCTTGCCCTCGTCGGCGATCGTGAGGCTTTCCTCGATGGTGGCGATGAGCTCGGCATTGGCCTTTTTCACCGCCTCGATGTCGAACACGCCGCGCTCCATTTCTTCGCGCACCGCACGGTTGGCCTGGCGCAGGTTCTCGGCATTGGCGGTCAGAAGCTCGTTGGTGAGGTCCGAGGCCTCCTTCACCGCCGCCGCGGCCTCGGACGAGCGCTGGATGGTCACTGCCTGCGCCAGCTGGGTTTCCCACAGCGGGATGGTGTTGACCAGCGTCGAGTTGATCCTGGTCACCAGGCTCTTGTCGTTTTCCTGGACCAGCCGGATCGAGGGCAGCGACTGCATGGTCACCTGGCGGGTCAGCTTGAGGTCGTGCACCCGGCGCTCCAGGTCGTCGCGCGCGGCGCGCAGGTCGCGCAGCTCCTGGGCGGCCAGCACCTGCCTGTCCTCTTCCGCCGTCTCGGCCTGGCGCGCCTTTTCCGGGATCACCTCCTCGTCCAGCTCCTTCAGCTTCGCCTCGCCGGCGGCGATGTAGAGGGCCAGCTCGTCGTAGAACTGCAGTGTCTTTTCATAGAGCCTGTCGAGAGACTTGATGTCCTTGAACAGCCGGTGCTCGTGCATCAGCAGGCTGTCCGTCACCTTGTCGATCTGGGCCTGCACGCGTTCGTATCGGGCCACGAAATCGGCAAGGGGGGCGGCGCGGCCGGTGATCCTTTCCCACCAGGAGCGTTTGTGCCGCACGTCAAGCTCGGAAGCCGAGAAGCCGCGGATGGTGGTGACAAGCTCGCGCAAGGCATCGCCGGCCGGGCCCACGTCCTTGTTGCGCACGTCCTGCAGCATCGCCTGGCTGATTTCCTGAAGTCCGGCCTGGGCGGCGGCACCGAAGCCGATGATCGAGCCGGTATCGCTCAGGTCGATTTCCTCCATCCGCCTGCGAATCTCTTCGGCCAGCGGGGGGTCGGCCTCTTCCAGCGGCACCGGACCGCTCGAGGGCTCGGGCAGGACCGTGGCCGTCACCTTCTCGACGTCCTTCTGCGCCTGGGCGGCCTCGCGGCGCTTGTCTTCGCTCATTGCCTGCTCTCCCGTTGGCTCATCCGCGCATCCGCGCGCCTTCGCGCTCCAGGCGCTCGCGCAGCACTTCGATTTCCACGTCCAGCCCGGCGCGGTCGTTCGTCAGCAGCGCTTTCGTCCGGGCGGCGAAATTCTCTTCCAGGTCGTCCAGCAGCGCCTCGTAATCGGCCCGCGCCCGGGCATCGCCGGTGCGCGCGAAGAGATCGGCGAAGCGGATCGTGGCATCGCGCGCCCCCAGCAGATAGACGCCCAGATAGCGCCGCGCTGCGGCCAGATCGCGGGGGTCGTCCTCGATGGTGCGGAACATCTCGCGCGCGGTGGCCTCGAAGCGCTCGACCCGGCGTTCCAGGGCGCGGTCGCCGGCCCGGGCAATGGCCTCGCGCATCGCCTTGAGGTGCCTTTCCGCCTCGTCCACGGCGCGCGCCACACGGTCCTGCTGGAAGGTGTCGATACCCTCCATCCCCTTGTCGCGCAGCGGGTCCGGGCCGAAGGCGAACAGGTGAAGCCCGAGCCCGAGCACGGCGAGGATCGCGGCGTTGAGCGTTCCGCCATCGGCCCAGGCTGCCAGGAAGATCCCGGCCCCGGTCAGCGCCGAGCCCAGCAGCTTGCGCGGGATCGCCGGGCGCCGCGCGGTGCGGCGGGCATCATATTCGGCCTGCGCCTTCACGCCTTCGCGGGTCAGCCAGGCGGCCAGCAGCAGGGCCGCCAGAGCCACGAGCGTCAACGCCAGCCCGCCGGGCCCCAGAAAGAAGGCGCGCACCGCCAGCGGCAGCGGTGCGAGAAAGAGGAAGTTTACCCGCGCCCCGGCCGGCAGCGGGCGCTGCCCGCGCCAGGGATCCTTCGGCGCCCCGGCCCCCTTGCCGGGTTCGGGGCTGGCCGGGCTGTATCGCCCGCTGAAGCGTTCCGCCATCATCCGCCCCCTGTGACGGCCACGTAAAGCAGAAGGGCCACCAGCAGAACATGGGCCAGTTTCTGCAGCCCCGTCTTGCTCACCTTCGCCTCCGCTGCCGTTTCATGCCGAATGCCGATTCGATGAATGCCACTGCAATTCCGCCTCTCCGCGGCCATGATCCTAGCGCCTCTTCGCGCCCCTGTCTGCCCGTCCTTGCGCGGCTTGCACGGCCTGGCCGGATGCGGCCGCCCGGCAAGGGCAGGCACGGCGGACTTTTCCCTACCGTCGGCGCCCGGGCGGTGGCTTGCGGGCCCGCAGCACCTTTGGCCGGGGCGTGTCATGCAGCCCCAGCTGATCCTTCACCACCCGCGGCTTCACTTCTTCCACCTCGCCCGGTTCGAGATCGCCCAACCGGAAGGGGCCGTAGGAGATGCGGATCAGCCGGTTCACGATCAGCCCCACCGCCTCCATGGCGCGGCGGATCTCGCGGTTTCGGCCTTCGCGCAGCGCCACCGTCAGCCAGGCGTTGGCGCCCTGTTGGCGGTCGATGCTCACGGTCATCGGGCGAAAGGCCTCGCCCTCCAGCTTCAGCCCGCGGCGCAGGGGCTCGAGCGTCGCATCGTCGGGCCGGCCCTTTACCCGCACCCGGTACTTGCGCAGCCAGCCGGTGGCGGGCAGTTCCAGCCGGCGCTTGATCTCGCCGTCGTTGGTCAGAAGAAGCAGACCTTCCGAATTGAGATCGAGCCGGCCGATGCTCATCACCCGCGGCATGTCTTCGGGCAGGCTGT
>WFPZ01000109.1 GCA_015487335.1 Paracoccaceae bacterium | reverse complement strand
GTTCGCGCACGATGTCGTCGGCCCCGGCGCGGTAGAGTTCATAGACGTGATTGCGGTCATGGGCGCGCGCCACGATATGCAGATCCTTGCGTTCGCGCCGGGCAAAGCGCACCAGCCTGGTCACCGCCTTGCGGTCATCCATCGCCGCCACCAGCACCCGCGCCTTGTCCAGCCCGGCGGCCTTGAGCAGCTCGGGTCGGGAAGGATCGCCCAGGAACCCCTTGAACCCGAACCGGCGCATCAGCTGGATGGTCTCCATGTCGTTGTCCAGCACCACCGTCTTGAACCCGCTGGCCTGCACCAGCCGGTTGACGATCTGCCCGAACCGGCCGATCCCGGCGATGATCACGGTGCCCTGTTCGTCGATCAGGTCGGGCTCGGCGCCGGGCCGGGCATCGCGCATCCGCCGCGACAGCAGATCGTAAAGGATGAACAGCAGCGGGGTGATCAGCATGCTCAGCGCGATGATCAGCATCAGTTTTTCCGACACCCCCTGCGGGATCACGTTCTGCTGCAGCGAAAACGCGATCAGCACGAACCCGAACTCCCCCGCCTGCGCCAGGCTCAGCGTGAACAGCCAGCGGTCGCGCCCCTTGAGGCCAAAGGCGCGCCCCAGCCCATAAAGGATCACCCCCTTGGTCACGATCACCAGCAGCGCCAGCCCGATCAGATCGCCGGGATCGGCAAACAGCCCGCGAAAGTTGATGCCGGCGCCGATGGTGATGAAAAACAGCCCCAGCAGCAGGCCCTTGAACGGCAACAGGTCGCTTTCCAGCTCGTGGCGGAATTCGCTGTTGGCCAGCACCACCCCGGCCAGGAACGCCCCCAGCGCCGGGGACAGGCCGACCAGCGTCATCAGGAACGAAATGCCGACCACGATCAGCAGCGACACCGCGGTGTACATCTCGCGCAGCCGCGCCCCGTGGATGTAGCGAAAAAGCGGCCGGATCAGATAGGCCCCGCCGAAGATGATGGTGGCCGCCGCCCCCAGCATGACCAGCGCCGCCCCCCAGCCGGGCAGTTCCTCGATCAGCGACAGGGTGCCCGGGTGCCCCTCGGCCTCGGCCAGGGCGCCGCGCCCGGGCAGGGTGGCCAGCAGCGGCAGGCCCACCAGCATCGGGATCACCGCCACGTCCTGGGTAAGCAGCACCGAAAAGGCCGAGCGCCCGCCGCCGGTCTGCATCAGCCCCTTTTCCGAAAGCGTCTGTACCACGATCGCGGTGGAGGAGAGGGCGAAGATCATCCCGATTGCCAGCCCCGCCTGCCATGGCTGGCCCAGGGCCATCGCTCCGCCCGCTACCAGAATCATGGTTACGACAATCTGCGAGCCCCCCAGCCCCAGCAGCTTGTGGCGCAGATCCCACAGGGTGCGTGGCTCCAGTTCCAGCCCGATCAGGAAGAGCATCAGCACCACGCCGAATTCGGCGAAGCTGCGCAGCTGATAGGCCTCCGAGCCGACCAGCCCCAGCACCGGCCCGATCACCACCCCTGCCAGCAGGTAGCCCAGCACCGAGCCCAGCCCCAGGCGGCTGGAGACCGGTACCGCGATGACGGCCGCCGCCAGGTAGATCGTGGCCTGCAGCAGAAAGCTTTCCATCACGCCCCTTTCAGGTGGGCCAGGGCGCATCGGCCACCGGCCGCGAGCCGCAGGCGCCGCTGCCCGGCCCGGTTGGCGGAGAGAGTCTTCTTTTGCAGCGCGTCGAGCGCCTTGCCATATGTGCCGTCCAGCATGATGAGACCTTCCTGCATGTCGGCACGATGATACGCGGATCTGGCCGGCGATGAAGCGAAGAAAGACGAAAATCCTAAAGTTTCACGCCGGATGCAGGCGCTGGGCCGGCGTTCTGCCGGTTCGCCGGCCGTTTCGGCGCGGTCTCAGCCGGTGGGCAGCTTGAGGACGATGTTGCGCCCGCGCTTGACGTAGATCAGCTGCCTGTCCGAGATCGCGACCACACGCCCGCCATCCAGCCTGTCGCCGACCTCCACCTTCACGAAGCGCCCGTTGGGCAGGCGTACCAGTGCCCGGCGGCTGGAGGACGAGCCATAGATGCCGATCAGGGTGATCTTCGAGAAGTTCAGGGCGTTCTGGATCGTCGCGCGTTCGGAGACGATGTCCGAGGTCGGGCGGGAGGCCGAACGTTCCGTGGCTTCCGCCTCGGGGGGGCTGGCGGCCTCGGCGCGGGCTGCGGCCGCGGCGGCTGCGGCGGCGGCCACCTGGCGCTCTCTCTCGCGCCGGGCGGCGGCTTCGGCGCGGGCGCGTTCCTCGGCACGTATCCGCTCGACCGTGCGCGAGAAGTTGGCAGGCCGGGGCGAGGGCCTGCGCGCGGCGGTCAGGGGCGTTACCGTGGCTTCCGCCTCGGCCCTGTCCTGGGGCGATTGCGGGCGCGGGCGCGGGCGGGCCCTTCGCAGCTCTTCCAGCGTCACGCCGCCAAGCCGCGCCACCTGGTTCTGCTGCACCAGGGCACCGGGACGGGCGCGCGGGCGCGGGTCGGCAAGCTCGGCCGCGGCTTGCTGCGGCTCGGCGTCAACCTGCCCGCCGGGGCGCGGCGGGGGCACGATCTCGGGCTTTCCGGCATAGATGACCGCCCCCTCCGGGGTCAGGGCGCCCTCCGGGGTGGGCTCCACCAGGCCGTCGTCGCCAAGCGCGAAGGTGGCGCCGAAGGGCGGCGGCGAGGACGGGGCGGCAAGGCCCTTGTCCGGCCCGACCAGCTGCAGATCCGGCAGGGCGATGGCGTCCTGCACGGTCACCAGAGGATCGACCGAGGCGATGTAGAGATCATCCAGCCGGCCGCCGGGAAGCGCAGCCGGCGGGGCGGGCGCCAGTTGCCAGATGCCGCTTTGGGCATAGGCAAGCTCGGCCTCGCGGGTGGTGAGTGCCGGCATGGGCGCAGCCCCCTCGGCATCGGCAAGCTCCTCGGGCGTGGGGGCGAATGCGTCAGGCGCAGCCGGGGCGGGCAGAGCCGGGCGGGTGCCGCCCTCCACCGGCGCGGCTTCGGGTGCTGCCGGCGCGGCGCGGGCCTCGTCGAGGGGCTCTGTCGCGACTTGCGGGTTTTCGGGCGCGGGGGGGGCGGCATCGTCG
>WFPZ01000108.1 GCA_015487335.1 Paracoccaceae bacterium | reverse complement strand
CGCAGCAACCTCGAAAAGGGGCAGACGGGGCTTTCGGTGGCCTTCGACCTGCCTACCCAGACGGGCTATGACAGCGATCATCCGCTGGCCCGCGGCGAGGTGGGCAAGGTGGGCGTGCCGGTGTGCCATCTGGGCGACATGCGCACGCTGTTTCAGGGCATCCCGCTGGAGCGGATGAACACCTCGATGACCATCAACGCCACCGCGCCGTGGCTGCTGGCGCTTTACATCGCGCTGGCCGAGGAACAGGGCGCCGACATCTCGGCGCTGCAGGGCACGGTGCAGAACGACATCATCAAGGAGTATCTCTCGCGCGGCACCTACATCTGCCCGCCCGGGCCTTCCTTGCGGATGATCACCGACGTCGCCGCCTTCACCCGCGAGCACCTGCCCAGGTGGAACCCGATGAACGTGTGCTCCTACCACCTGCAGGAGGCCGGCGCCACGCCCGAGCAGGAACTCGCCTTCGCGCTGGCCACCGCCATCGCCGTGCTGGACGATCTGCGCGCCAAGGTGCCGGCCGAGGATTTCCCGGCCATGGTCGGGCGGATCAGCTTCTTCGTGAATGCGGGCATCCGGTTTGTCACCGAGATGTGCAAGATGCGCGCCTTCACCGAGCTGTGGGACGAGATCACGCAGGAACGCTACGGGGTGGAAAACCCGAAATACCGCCGCTTCCGCTACGGGGTGCAGGTCAACAGCCTCGGCCTCACCGAGCAGCAGCCGGAAAACAACGTCTACCGGATCCTGCTCGAGATGCTGGCGGTGACGCTCTCGAAACGCGCCCGCGCCCGCGCCGTGCAGCTGCCGGCCTGGAACGAGGCCCTGGGCCTGCCGCGGCCGTGGGATCAGCAGTGGTCGCTGCGCATGCAGCAGATCCTCGCATACGAGACCGACCTGCTGGAATACGACGACCTCTTCGACGGCAACCCGGCGGTCGAGCGCAAGGTCGCCGAACTCAAGGAAGGGGCGCGCGCCGAGCTGGCCCAGATCGACGCCATGGGCGGGGCGGTGGGCGCCATCGAATACATGAAGTCGCGGCTGGTGGAATCGAACGCCGAGCGCATCGCGCGCATCGAGGCGGGCGAAACCGTGGTGGTCGGGGTCAACCGCTGGGCCGAGGGCGAACCTTCGCCGCTCACCGCGGGCGAAGAGGCCATCATGACCGTCGACGAGACCGCCGAGGCCGAGCAGATCGCCCGCCTTGCCGCCTGGCGCGACAGCCGCGACGAGGCGGCGGTGCGCCGGGCGCTGCAGGCCCTGCGCGAGGCGGCGGCCAGCGGTGCCAACATCATGCCGCCCTCCATCGAGGCCGCGCGCGCCGGCGCCACCACCGGCGAATGGGGCGAGGTGATTCGCAGCACTTTCGGTCAGTACCGCGCCCCCACCGGGGTGGCCCGCGCCCCCTCCAACCGCACCGAGGGGCTGGACGAGCTGCGCGCAGCGGTGGATGCGGTCTCCGACAGGCTCGGTCGGCGGCTGAAGTTCCTGGTGGGCAAGCCGGGGCTGGACGGCCATTCCAACGGGGCCGAGCAGATCGCCGCCCGGGCCCGCGACTGCGGCATGGAGATCGTCTACGAAGGCATCCGCCAGACCCCCGAGGAAATCATTGCCGCGGCCAGGCGCGAGAAGGCCCATGTGATCGGGCTGTCCATTCTCTCGGGCTCGCACCTGCCGCTGATCCGCGAGACCATGGAGAAATTGCGCGGCGCAGGCCTGGGCCACGTGCCGGTAGTGGTGGGCGGCATCATCCCCGAAGACGACGCCCGCCAGCTGCGCGCCATGGGCGTGGCCCGCGTTTATACCCCCCGCGACTTCGAGCTGAACCGGATCATGTTCGACATCGTCGCACTGGCGGACGGGGGAACCATCGCCGCGCAGTAGCCTGCCACGGCCCTTCCGGCGCGCTTGCCCGCTCGGGGCGCAGCCTGCCCCTTCACCTTGCCCAAATACTCCGGGGGAGCCGCCCGCAGGGCGGCGGGGGCAGCGCCCCCTTGCGCAGGCGGCCCCGAAGGCGCAGACTTCGATCAGGAGAACCCAGATGGACCGGATCGCCGTCAGAGCCCGCATCACCGGCCGCGTGCAGGGCGTCGCCTATCGCGCCTGGACAAGGGCGCGCGCCCGGGCGCTCGGCCTCTCCGGCTGGGTGAAGAATTGCGATGACGGCTCGGTCTTGGCCTGGTTCGAGGGCGATCCCGAGGCGGTGCAGACCATGCTCGATGCCCTGTGGGACGGCCCCGGAGCAGCCATTGTCACCGACGTGCGCAGCGAAGAGGCCAGGCCTCAGGGGCGCTTCAGGACATTCGAGATCACCGGCTGAGCGGGGCGCCGCCCCTGCCGGACAGAAAACCCCGGCACCACGCGGGTGCCGGGGTTATTGGTCCTGTTGGCCAGTATTCCGGCCCGGGCCTCAGTGCAGCCTGGTCTGGACCGCCTCGATCGCTTCGGAGACGAGCTCTTCGTTCTGCGCGTCTGTCAGCTTCTTGGCCAGGACATCCGCGGCAGCAGCAACGGCCACCTGAACCGCCTGGTCGCGCACCTCCTTCAGGGCCTGGGCATGGGCCGAGGCGATCTGCTCTTCGGCGGCGGCCATGCGCCGGGCCAGGGTCTCCTGCAGATCTTCCTTCGCCTTCTCGGCGGCGATTTTCGCCTCCTCGCGGGCATGCTCGATGATCCGCTCGGCCTGCTCCCGCACCTCTCGCTGCTTGCGCTCATAGGACGCGAGAATCGCCTGCGCCTCTTCACGCAGTGCCTTCGCCTCGTTCAGCTCCTTGCGGATGTTTTCCGCCCGCTGGTCGAGCATGGCCAGCAGCTTGCCCGGCACCCCCAGATGAACGAGCACCCAGACGAAGGTGATGAAGGCCAGCAGCGTCACCGTCGAGGTATTGAAGAAAGAGAAGAACGGAACCCCCTCGGCCGCCATGGCCGGGCCGGCCGCCAGCGACAGCGTGAACGCAAGCTTCCTCATGATCCCAGCTCCTTCAGCCTGGCGTTCACGGCAGCGCTCACCGTGCGTGCATCGGCCTTGCCGCCCAGAGCGGCCACGATCTCCTTCGCGGTGTCGCGCGCCACCTGCTTGACCGCCTCCAGGGCATTTGCGCGGATCTCGGCAATCGCCTTTTCCGATTCGGCAGCCTTGGCGGCGATCTCGGCTTCGGCCTTGGCGGTGGCAGCGTCCAGATCGGCCTGGATCTCGGCCTTGGCCTCGGCAACGATCCGGTTGGCCTCGGCCCGGGCATCGGCCAGCGCCTTCTGGTAGGCCTCCTCCGCCTCTACGGCCTTTTGCTTCAGTTCCTCGGCGGCAGCCAGGTCATTGGTGATCGTGTCCTGACGTTCGGCCAGCACCGAAGCGATACGCGGAAGCGCCAGGCGCGAGAGCACGAAATAGATCACCACCAGGGTGATCAGCAGCCAGAAGATCTGGTTGGGATAGGTCGAGAAGTCGAGCTGCGGCATGCCCGCCTCCGCGGCGGCTTCGGCAGCCTTGACGGCCTCTTCGCCCGCTTTGGTGTTCTCTGCCATGATGTCCTCCTTGAACCCGGATATTACACCAGGCGGGCCCGATGCAGGCCCGCCTGACCGTAAGGACGGTTCCGAAGGATCAGACGGCGAACATCAGCAGAAGCGCGACGAGGAACGAGAAGATCCCCAGGGCTTCGGCAAACGCGATACCGATGAACATCGTGGCAGTCTGGCCGGCAGCGGCCGAGGGGTTGCGCAGGGCGCCCGAAACGAAGTTGCCAACCACGAGGCCCACACCCACGGCGGCGCCACCCATGCCGATGCTGGCCATGCCGGCACCGATATATGCGCCCATTTGTACGATATCGCCTTCCATGTCGATTTCTCCTTGCGTTGGAATTGGCTGGATTGGTTGTTGTCCGTCGGGCCCGGCTCAGTGTCCGGGGTGAAGCGCGTCGCGCAGGTAGACGCAGGTGAGAATGGCGAAGACATAGGCCTGGATGAAGGCCACCAGGGTCTCCAGCGCGAAGACGGCGGTAATCGCCAGGATCGGAGCCACCGCCCCCAGGCCCATCACGCCGGCAAAACCGGCGAACACCTTGATCACCGCGTGGCCCGCCATCATGTTGCCCATCAGTCGGATGGAGTGGCTGACCGGGCGCACGAAATAGGAAATCACCTCGATGATCGCGAGGATCGGCCGCAGCAGCAGCGGCGCCCCGCTGACCCAGAAGATCTTCAGAAAGCCCAGACCGTGCTTGTAGAGGCCCAGAAGCGTCACCCCGAAGAACACCAGAAGCGCCATGGTGGCGGTCACCGCCAGCTGCGAGGTGGTCGTATAGCTGTAGGGGATGAGGCCCAGGAAGTTGGCCGCCAGGATGAAGACGAACAGGGTCATCACATGGGGGAAATACTTCACCCCGTCCTTGCCCGAGACGTCCTCGACCATCTTGTAGACGAAACCGTAGAGCAGCTCGGCCACCGACTGGACCCGGCTGGGCACGATGGCCCGCCCGCGGGTCCCCAGCACCAGCAGCCCCACCACCGCAAGAATCGCCACCCCCATCCACAGGGTGACGACCGTCGGGGTGTAGAAGGCAAGCTCCTTGCCGCCGAACAGCGGCTTGACGACGAACTGCTTCATCGGATGAATCTGCAGGCCGGACACATCGGCCTTGGTGAAGTAGCTGGCGAAGAACATCACCAGGATGATCGCGATCAGCACCAGGCTGGCCGGCGAGAACCTGCCCCCGCCCGTTTTCGCTTCGGCTTTCGGTTTCCCCGAGGCTGCTTCCGCCATCTTCACATCCTCTTGACCCGCGGCCTCAGCCGCCATTGTCATCATTTTCCCGGCCGTCTCCGGCCCGATCGTCCTTCCGGGTCTCCCTGGCCGAGCTCAGCATCACCCGAACCCCGGCCGCAAAACCCAGCAGTATGAACAGCACCATGAAGACGGGTTTCGTTCCGAAAACGGAATCCAGCCCGTATCCGATGCCGAAGCCGATGACGATGCCCGTCACCAGCTCGATCACCATGCGCCAGACCAGATGCGCCTGGGCATGATGCTCTTCCATCTTCGAGGCCGGGGCCTTGGCCCCCTTCATCTCGCTGATCCGCTTCTCGAGCCTCTCGAGACGCTCCTTGTCGGCCGGATCAACCATGATGAAGCCCCCTCGGACAGTCGCGCGGACACTAGGTTTGGCCGGTTTCG
>WFPZ01000107.1 GCA_015487335.1 Paracoccaceae bacterium | reverse complement strand
CAGCACCCGGGCCGGCGCGGAAGCGACATCCCGGGCCGATGGCGCGACAGGGGGCGGAGGCGCACCGCATTCCGCGCCCCCCATCGCCCCCGGCGCCCTGCGGGCGCGCATCCTGCGCCACCTCGGCCCCTCGCCGCTGGCCGAAGATCAGCTGATCCGCGACATGAAGCTGCCGCCCTCGGTGCTCTCGCCCGAGCTGACCTTTCTCGAACTGGAGGGCAAGGTCAGCCGCCATCCCGGCGGGCTGATCAGCCTTGCCGCCGGGGCCTCATGAGCCCCGGAGACCCGGCCCGCGCCCCGGGTGCGGCGCGGAACGGGCGCACGAAGACGGCATGAAAGGGATGCGGAAAGCTCTCCATTGACAATCCGGGAAAGGCGCACACATCTTCCCGCGCCAATGCTCCCGTGCGAGTCGAGAGGAAATCCATGCCCGTCGTCGTTGTCGAATCTCCGGCCAAAGCCAAGACAATCAACAACTATCTGGGCAAGGATTACACCGTTCTTGCCTCTTACGGCCACGTCCGCGACCTGCCGGCGAAAGACGGCTCGGTGGATCCCGAGCACGATTTCGCGATGAAATGGGAAATTTCTCCGGACAGCCGCAAACATGTGAAGGCCATCGCCGATGCGCTCAAGCAGGACAACGAGCTGATCCTCGCCACCGACCCCGACCGCGAGGGAGAGGCGATCAGCTGGCATCTGGAAGAGACGCTCAAGAAGCGCAAGGCCATCAGGAAAGGCACTCCGGTCAGCCGCGTGGTCTTCAACGCGATCACCAAGGCCGCCGTTTCCGAGGCGATGAAGAACCCCCGCCAGGTGGATCAGGCCCTGGTCGAGGCCTACCTGGCGCGCCGGGCGCTGGATTATCTGGTGGGGTTCAACCTCTCGCCGGTGCTGTGGCGCAAGCTGCCCGGGGCGAAATCGGCCGGGCGGGTGCAATCCGTCTGCCTGCGGCTGATCGTCGAGCGCGAAATGGAGATCGAGGCCTTCCGCCCCCGGGAATACTGGACGGTGACCGCCCGGCTCGCCACCCCGCGCGGCCAGACCTACGACGCCCGGCTGACGGTTCTGGGCGGCCGGAAGCTGGAGAAATTCGACATCGAGAACGAAACCGCCGCCGAGCTGGCGGTGCAGGCCGTCAACAGCCGCGACCTGGTGGTCAGGGCCGTCGAGGCCAGGCCCGCCAACCGCAACCCCTATGCCCCGTTCATGACCTCCACCTTGCAGCAGGAAGCCAGCCGCAAGTTCGGCTTCGGGGCGCGCCAGACGATGAGCGCCGCCCAGCGCCTGTACGAGGCTGGCTACATCACCTACATGCGCACCGACGGGATCGACATGGCGCCCGAGGCGGTGATGGCCGCGCGCGACGCCATCAAGGCGCGCTACGGCGAGGACTACGTGCCGAAAAGCCCGCGCATGTACAAGAACAAGGCCAGGAACGCGCAGGAGGCGCATGAGTGCATCCGCCCCACCGACATGGCGCTCTCGCCCGACCGGCTGAAGGTGTCGGACGCCGATCAGCGCAAGCTGTACGATCTGATCTGGAAACGCACCATCGCCAGCCAGATGGCCGCCGCCCGGCTGGAGCGCACCACCGTCATCGTCGGCAGCGAGGATGGCCAGGTGGAGCTGCGCGCCACCGGCCAGGTGGTGCTGTTCGACGGCTTCCTGCGGGTCTACGAAGAAGGCCGCGACGACGCCGTGGTGGACGAGGACGACAAGCGCCTGCCCCAGATCGTCCAGGGCGAGCCGGCCGAGAAACGCGCTGTCACGCCCGAGCAGCACTTCACCCAGCCCCCGCCGCGCTACACCGAGGCGACCCTGGTCAAGCGGATGGAAGAGCTGGGCATCGGCCGGCCCTCGACCTACGCCAGCATCGTCACCACCATCCAGGACCGCGGCTACGTGCGCAAGGAGAAGAACCGCCTGATCCCCGAGGACAAGGGGCGGCTGGTGACGATCTTCCTGATGAAATATTTCCGCAAATACGTGGGCTATGATTTCACCGCCGATCTGGAAGAGCAGCTCGACGACATCTCCGCCGGCGAGCGCGACTACAAGGAGGTGCTGGAGCGCTTCTGGAAGGATTTCTCGGCTGCCATCGCCGAAACCGCCGATCTGCGCATCTCGGAGGTGCTGGAGAAGATCGACGAGGCGCTGGCCCCCCATCTCTACCCCCCGCGCGAAGACGGCACCGACCCGCGGCTTTGCCCCAAGTGCGGCGCCGGGCGGCTGGGCCTGAAGACCTCCCGGGCGGGCGGCGCCTTCGTGGGCTGCTCCAACTACCCCGAGTGCCGCTACACCCGCCCGCTGACGGCGCCCAACGGCGACGATGACGCCGCCAACGGCGAGCGGATCCTGGGCGAGGACGGGGGCGACGTGATCTCGCTGCGCACCGGCCGCTTTGGCCCCTACGTGCAGCGCGGGGAGGCCACCGAGGGAAACCCCAAGCCGCCGCGCGCCAGCCTGCCCAAGGGGTGGGACCCGACCGAAATGACGCTGGAGAAGGCGCTGATGCTGCTGGACCTGCCGCGCGTCATCGGCCCGCACCCCGAGGATGGCGAGCCGGTCGAGGCCGGCATCGGCCGCTACGGCCCCTATGTGAAGCACGGCCGCCTCTATGCCAACCTGCCCGAGGTGGACGAGGTGTTCACCATCGGCATGAACCGCGCCGTCGAGCTTCTGGCGCAGAAGGCCAGCCGCGGCCGGGGCGGACGCTCTGCGGCCAGCCCGCTCAAGGAGCTGGGCGAGCACCCCGAAAAGGGCGG
>WFPZ01000106.1 GCA_015487335.1 Paracoccaceae bacterium | reverse complement strand
GCAGGCCCGGTGGAGCGCTTCTGGCGCGTGGGCCTGCCGCTGGCGCGCCCGGCCATCGCGGCGGGCACGGCCATCGTGATGATGGAGACGGTCAGCGATTTCGGCGTGGTCTCGTATTTCTCGGTGCAGACCCTGACCACAGGCATCTTTTCCACCTGGCTGGAGGGCGGCAATGCCGGCGGGGCGGCGCAGATCGCCTCGGTGGTGCTGGTGGTGGTTCTCCTGCTGGTGGGGCTGGAAAAGCGCAGCCGCCGCCGCCAGCGCTTCTTCCAGAGCCCGCGTCAGCACCGGCCGGTTGAGCCGCTGGTGCTGGCCGGCTGGCGTGGCTGGCTGACCGCCGTGGCGGTGTTCCTGCCCTTCGGCCTGGGGTTCGTGCTGCCGATCGGGGTGATCGGATTCCATGCGATGGAATCGGCCCGGCTGTGGCTCGATCCGGGGCTGATCCGGGCGCTGTGGAACACGCTGCTGGTGGGGGGCTCGGCGGCGGTGCTGACGGTGCTGGCGGCGCTGTTCATGGTGTATGGGGTGCGCATGACGGGCCGCCGCCTGCCGGCGCTGCTGCTGCCGCTGACAACCCTGGGCTATGCCGCGCCGGGGGCGGTGCTGGGCATCGGGCTTCTGTTTCCCATGTCGGCGGCGGATCATGCCATCGCCAACGCCATCGAGGTGCTGACCGGCACCGACGTGGGGCTGTTGATGACCGGCTCGGCCTTTGCCATCGTCTATGCCTATGCGGTGCGCTTCTTCGCCATCGCCCAGGGCGCGGTGGACAGCGCCATGGGCCGGGTGCCGCCGTCGCTGCCCTGGGCGGCGCGTTCGCTGGGGCAAAGCGCGGGCGGGGCGCTGCGGCGGGTCTACGTGCCGCTGATCCGCGGTTCGGTGGGCACGGCGCTGCTGCTGGTCTTCGTCGATTCGGTGAAGGAGCTGCCGGCCACGCTGCTGCTGCGCCCGTTCAACTTCAACACCCTGTCCACGCGGGTCTACGAGAAGGCCTCGCTGGAGCAGATCGGCCAGGCCTCGCCGGCGGCGCTGGTGGTGGTCGCGGTGGGGCTGGTGGCGGTCCTGCTGCTGGCCCGCGGCAACCGGCGCACCACGCACCGCGGGGCTTGATGCGCGCAGCCGGAATTCGTAAACCGGCATGCGTGCCCCCATAGCTCAGCTGGTAGAGCAACTGATTTGTAATCAGTAGGCCGGGAGTTCGAGTCTCTCTGGGGGCACCATTTTTCGGCCTTTTTCAAGGACTTGGGCCGTGTTCTTGTCGTGGTCCTGCCGCGTTGCGCACTTGCCCCGGCCTTTTGGGTGCTGCCGGCACGGCGCCGGGCGCGCCTGCCGCATGGCCGGGCGGAAAGCCGCACCGCATCGCCCTCGCATGGATTCCGCACGCGTGGCTCTCAATGACTGCCCGGCCTGGGCCCCAGCGTGGCCGCCTGCCGGGCCAGCGCCTCGATGGCGGCCCAGTCCCCGGCGTGCACCAGCCTTTTCGGGGCCACCCACGAGCCGCCCACGCACAGCGTGTTGGGCAGGGAAAGATAGTCGGGCGCCTTTTGCGCGGTGATGCCGCCGGTCGGGCAGAAGGCGATCTGCGGCAGTGGCGCGCCAAGCGCCCTGAGCGCCGCCACCCCGCCCGCCGCTTCGGCGGGGAAGAACTTCTGCACGCTGTAGCCGCGCTCCAGCAGGCGCATGGCCTCGCTGGCGGTGGCGGCCCCGGGCAGCAGCGGCAGGCCGGCCTCTTCGCCCGCCTCCAGAAGCCGCTCGGTGGCCCCCGGCGAGACGCCGAACTTCGCCCCGGCCCGGCGCGCCGCGCGCACGTCCTCGGGGCCCAGCAGCGTGCCCGCGCCGACGACCCCGCCCGGCACCTGAGCCATGGCGGCGATGGCCTCCAGCGCGGCCGGGGTGCGCAGGGTGACCTCGAGCACCGGCAGCCCTCCGGCCACCAGCGCCTCGGCCAGCGGGCGGGCATGGCGGGCGTCTTCCACCACCAGCACCGGGATCACCGGGGCCAGACGGCAGGCCTGGCGTATCCGGTCGCTGGCCTCGCGGGGGGTGATCGGCATTGCTTTCGTTCTCCTCCGGTCGCGTTTTCAGACGATCACCGAGGCGCCCTCGGTGGCCGGGCCGACATTGGCGCGGAAACTGGCGAACAGCTCGCGCCCCAGCCCGGCGTGATGGGGGGCAAGATCGGCCCGGTCCGCGGGGCGCTCGGCAAAGCCCTCTTCGAGCACCTCGAGCGTGCCGCGGGCGGCATCGAGGCGCAGCCTGTCGCCATCGCGGATTTTCGCGATCGGCCCGCCGCAGGCGGCCTCGGGGCTGACGTGAATCGCCGCGGGCACCTTGCCCGAGGCCCCTGACATCCGCCCGTCGGTGACCAGCGCCACCTTCTGCCCGCGTCCCTGCAGCACCGAGAGCACCGGGGTCAGGGCGTGCAGCTCGGGCATGCCGCAGGCGCGCGGGCCCTGAAAGCGCACCACCACCACCATGTCGCCGGTCAGTTCGCCGGCCCGGAAGGCGGCCTTTACGGCTTCCTGGTTGTGGAACACCCGCGCCGGGGCCTCGACCACCCGGTGCTCTTCGGCCACTGCCGAGATCTTGATCGCGGCGCGCCCCAGATTGCCGTTCAGCTGCACCAGTCCGCCGGAGCCCTGGAAGGGGCGGGCGGCGGGGCGCAGGATGCGCTCGTCAAGGCTTTCACGGGGGCCTTCCACCCAGTGCAGCGCGCCGTCCCCGTCGAGCCGCGGCTCGCGGGTATAGTGCGCCAGCCCGTCGCCGGCCACGGTGGCGGTGTCGTGGTGCAACAGCCCCGCCTCCAGCAGTTCGCCGATCAGATAGCCCAGCCCGCCCGCGGCGTGGAACTGGTTCACGTCCGCCAGCCCGTTGGGATAGATCCGCGCCATCAGCGGGGTGATGGCCGAGATCTCGGCGAAATCCTCCAGATCGAGGATGATCCCCGCCGCCCGCGCCATGGCCGGCAGGTGCAGCAGCAGGTTGGTGGAGCCGCCGGTGGCCATCAGCCCGACGATGCCGTTGACGAAGGCCTTCTCGTCGAGGATGCGCGAGAGCGGGCGGAAATCTTCGCCCAGGGCGGTGATCTCCAGCGCCCGGGCGGCGGCGGCGACGGTGAGCGCCTCGCGCAGCGGCGTGCCGGGATTGACGAAGGCGGCGCCGGGCAGGTGCAGGCCCATGAACTCCATCAGCATCTGGTTGGAATTGGCGGTGCCGTAAAAGGTGCAGGTGCCGGGGCCGTGATAGGCGGCCATTTCGGCGGCCATCAGCTGCTCGCGGGTGCATTTCCCGGCAGCGAAGGCCTGACGGACGCGCGCCTTTTCGTCATTGCCGATGCCGGTGGTCATGGGGCCGGCGGGCACGAAGACGGCCGGCAGGTGCCCGAAGGCGGCCGCCGCCATCGCCAGCCCCGGCACGATCTTGTCGCACACTCCGAGGTAAAGTGCCGCGTCGAAGGTGTTGTGCGACAGCGCCACCGCCGCTGAAAGGGCGATCACGTCGCGCGAGAACAGGCTCAGCTCCATGCCGGGGCCGCCCTGGGTGATGCCGTCGCACATGGCCGGCACGCCGCCGGCCACCTGCGCCGTGGCTCCCGCCTGACGCGCGGCGCGGCGGATCAGTTCGGGGTAGTGCTCGTAGGGTTTGTGGGCCGAGAGCATGTCGTTGTAGGCGGTCACGATGCCGAGATTGGGGGCGCGCCCCCGTGCCAGCGCCGGCTTGTCCTCGGCCATCGCCGCATAGGCGTGGGCCTGGTTGGCGCAGGACAGATGCGCCCGGCGCGGGCCGTCCTCGGCCAGCGCGGCCATGCGTTGCAGATAGGCCGTGCGCGTCTTCCGGCTGCGGCGGATGATGCGCTGGGTGACATCGAGCAGTTTCGGGTTGAGCATCGCGATACCGGCAGTTGGATTCGAGGCGCCTGTTAGCACGTGTTGTTAGCGCTAACAACGAAAACTTGACGCCAACACCAAAAACCTGCCGAAACCCTTCGCCCCGTGCATGGCGGGAATGCGCATTTGGGCGATGTGCCCGGGCCGGCATTGCTTACCTTGTGATCAGAAATCCCGCTACCCCCGCCAAAGGAGCATGGTCATGGAATATCGTACCGAAATCGCCGGGCAGGCCACTGCCGACATCTACATCCGGGCCCGCCAGCTGCGGGCAGAAGCCGCGGCCCAGGGCTTTCGCGCACTGCGCCGCTGGCTGAGCGCCCGGCTGCACGCGCTGGCCCCGTCCCGGACGAAACAGGCGGCCTGACCTCCGCATTGTTTCCGAACGTGTGAAATCCCGGTCTCTGGCCGGGATTTTTCTTTCGGGACGCGGCGCCAAGGCTTCGGCCCGGGCATAGAACGGGGCGGCTGGAACGCACCGCCCCGCGATGCGGCGCCGCAAGGGCCGGAAGGGCAGGGCGCTCTTTTCCCTGCCGCCGCAAGCCGCTAGGAGGGGGGCATGAGCGAACCTTCCCTTCCCGTCGTCCGCCTGCGGCCCAAGGCCAACGCGCGCGCCATCCGCCACGGCTTTCCCTGGGCCTATGACAACGAGGTCGTCACCGACCGGCGCACCCGTGCGCTCGCCCCCGGCACCATCGCGGTGCTGGAGGATGCCGAGCGCCGGCCGCTGGGGCTGGTGGCGGTCAACCCCGCCAGCCGCATCTTCTGCCGCATGCTCGAGCGCGACACCGCCGCCGAGATCGGCCCGGCCTGGCTTAGGGCCCGGATCGGCGCCGCGCTGGCCCTGCGCGAGCGCCTCTACGAGGCCCCCTTCTACCGCCTGGTCCATGCCGAGGGCGACGGGCTGCCGGGGGTGGTGATCGACCGTTTCGGCGATACCGCGGTGATCCAGCCCAATGCCGCCTGGGCCGATCTGCGCCGCGACGAGATCGCCGCCGCGGTGCAGGAGGCATGCGGGGTGCGCAACGTGGTGCTGGGCGGCCACGGCCGGGCCCGCAAGGCGGAGGGGCTGGCCGAGGAAACCCGGGTGCTGGCCGGCACGGTCGAGGGGCCGGTGCCGGTGCCGATGAACGGCGCCACCTACATGGCCGATCTGCTGGGCGGGCAGAAGACGGGGCTGTTCTACGACCAGCGCCCCAACCACGCCTTCGCGGCCCGGCTGGCGCGCGGGGGCCGGGTGCTGGACGTGTTTTCCCACGTGGGCGGGTTTTCCCTGGCCGCGCTGGCCGGGGGGGCGGCTTCGGCGCTGGCGGTGGACGGTTCGGCCGCGGCGCTGGACCTGGCCCGCCAGGGGGCGCGGGCCAGCGGCGTCGAGGAGCGTTTCGAAACCCGCAAGGCCGATGCCTTCGCGGCACTTCGGGATCTGGCCGCCGAGGGCGCGCGCTTCGATCTGGTGATCTGCGATCCGCCGGCCTTCGCGCCCTCCAGGCAGGCCCTCGAAGCGGGGCTGCGCGCCTACGAGCGGGTGGCCCGGCTGGCCGCGGCCCTGGTGCGACCGGGAGGGTATCTGGGCCTGTGCTCGTGCTCGCACGCCGCCGACCTGGGGCGCTTTCGCGCCGCCTGCAACCGCGGCATCGGCCGGGCCGGGCGGGCGGCGCAGCTGATCCACACCGGCTTTGCCGGCCCCGATCATCCGCAACTGCCGCAGCTGGCCGAAAGCGGCTATCTCAAGGCGCTGTTCTACAGGCTGCCCGGATGAGGGCGCTGCTGGATGCCTGCGTGCTTTACCCCACGGTGATGCGCGAGGTGCTGCTGGG
>WFPZ01000105.1 GCA_015487335.1 Paracoccaceae bacterium | reverse complement strand
TGGCGGCGCAGGCCTCGACACAGGCGGGAATGCGCCCGGTATCGACCCGGTGCACGCACAGGGTGCAGCTTTCCACCGTGCCCTTGCCGCGCGGCGCCCAGGACTTCTGGTTGACGATCGGCTCGTGGATGAAGGAGCGCGCCTTGTAGGGACAGGCCATCATGCAGTAGCGGCAGCCGATGCAGATGTGCTTGTCGACCAGAACGATCCCGTCAGCCCGCTTGAAGGAGGCCCCGGTGGGGCAGACATCGACGCAGGGCGGCTTTTCGCAATGCTGGCACATCACCGGCAGCGAGGATTCGCGCCCCGTGGCCTTGTCTCTCAGGGTAACCTTGCGAATCCACTGGGCATCGGTTTCCGGCTTGCCGGTATCCTCCCAGCCGTTCTCCTCGGAACAGGCGGTGACGCAGGCATTGCAATCGGGATCGCAGCGGCTGGCATCGATAAGAAGGCCCCAGCGCTTGCCTGCATCCGCGACCCCGGCCTCGGCCTCGGAGCCGCCGAAGGCGGTCAGGGTGACGCCGGGGGCCAGGGTGATGACGGCCACCGCGGCGCCGGAACGCAGGAAGTCGCGCCGCTTCAGATCCGGCTCCTCGGGCGCATCGTCGGGCAAGCGAAAGGTCATTCCCCGCCCCCTTCCGTTTGTATCCCTCCCGGTTCGGTCAGGTTCTCCAGATAGGCGAAGACTTCCTCCAGGTCCGGCCCGTCTCGGACCATGTCCGCCCGGTCCTCGCTGCCCGGAATCCGGGCTGCCTCGTCAACCCCGTCAGGAGTGGAACGATGGCAGACGAAACAGTCCACCTTGATGCCGACGAAATCATGGCACACCCGGCAGAAGTTGCGCGGATCATCCGCGGAAACCGGCGTGCCGTTCTCATCCTTCGCCTGGTGACAGACGAAACATTCCTTGAGGCTGGCCTGGATCTCGCGCTCACCCTCGCGAACGGTGAGATTCCTGTCATGGCTCAGAAGCTCCATGTGCTTCTTGCGCCAGAACTCGTTGCCCTCGGGGTGCGGCTCGCCGGTGGCAGGCGGCAGCTGCGGCAGCATCTTCGAGATCGGCTCGCCATGATCCTCTGCCGTTACCGTGCCGGCAGGGCCGAAAGCCAGGGCAAATATCAACAGAAGACGGAACATGCTTATTCTCCGAGACCCATCTTGATGTATCCGGTGGGGCAGACATCGGCACAGATGTGACAGCCGATGCAGCGGGTGTAATCGGTATAGACATAGCGGCCGACAGCGCGGTCCTTCTTCGGCACCCGGTGCACGGCGTCCTGCGGACAGAAGATCACGCAGTTGTCGCATTCGAAGCACAGGCCGCAGGACATGCAGCGCTCGCCCTCCTTGCGGGCCTGCTCTTCGGTATAGGCGATGATGCGTTCCTCGAAGTTGCCCAGAACCTCATCACCCTCGATGTGGATTTCCTTGCGCTCTTCGCGCGGCACGTAGTTGAAGTGCCCCTTGAAAAGCTCGTCATGCGGAATGATCTGGGTGTCAGAGCGATCTTCGAAATTGTGGATCGCGAAATTGGACTCGGAAGTGCCGCGTACCTGCTGGTGGTTGTAGGGCTCCGGGTCGTGGTTGCGCCGGTGCAGCTCTTCAAGCAGGTTGAAGTGATGCACGTCCACCTTGGGCCGGCGCTCGATTTCGCCGTCGTCGAGAAAATCGGTGATCGCCTCCGCCGCCACGCGCCCATGGCCGATGGCGGTGGTCAGAAGGTGCGGCTTGAGGATGTCTCCCCCGGCGAAGTGCTTCTCGCGCCCCTTGACCTGATAGGTCGGCGTGGTGTCGATGAAGCCGCGACCGTTGTCGAGATCTTCAAGCCCGGTAAAATCGCCCGTCTGGCCGATGGCGGCAATGATGATGTCGCACTCGATCTCGAATTCGGTGCCCTCGATCGGCACCGGCTTCATCCCCTCCATGCGGCACTTGCACATCTTGAGCGCGATGGCCTTGCCCTTTTCGTCCTTGATGACCTCCAGCGGCATGACCGAGCCGAGGATCTCGATGCCTTCGCGCATGGCATCTTCGCGCTCGCGCTCGGCGGCGGTCATTTCCTCCACCGGGAACAGCGAGGTCAGAACCGCCTTCATGCCGTCGCGGGTGATCGAGGAGGCGACATCGTGGCCGGTGAAGCTGATCGAGGTGCCGTCGGGATGCTCGGGCGGCACGGCGTGGGTGATATGGCCCAGACGGCGGGCCACCGAGGCCACGTCGATCGAGGTATCGCCGCCGCCGACCACCACCACCTTCTCGGCGGTGCCCAGAACGTAGCCCTGGTTGAAGGCGTCGAGAAACTCGATGCCGTTGATGCAGTTGTCGGTGCCTTCCCAGCCGGGGATCGGCAGATCGCGCCCCTTCTGCGCGCCGAGCGCCCAGAAGATGGCATCGTATTTCTCCTCCAGCTCCTCGACGCTCACGTCCTCGCCGACCCGGGTGTTGGTGCGCACCTCGATTCCGAGGTCGATGATGCGGCCGATTTCCGCATCAAGCATGTCGCGCGGAGTGCGGTAGCCGGGGATGCCGTAGCGCATCATCCCGCCCAGCTCCTCATGGGCCTCGAAAATCGTCACCGCATGGCCGTCGAGGCGCAGGAAATAGGCCGCCGAGAGCCCGGCCGGGCCGCCGCCGACCACCGCGATGGAGCGACCGGTATCCTTGTTGGGCTCGGGCAGCTTGACGCCGTTTTCATTGGCCCAGTCGCCGACATACTGCTCGACCCCGTTGATGCCGACGTATTCGTCCACCTCGTTGCGGTTGCAGCCCGCCTCGCAGGGCGCCGGGCAGACCCGGCCCATGGTCGCCGGGAAGGGGTTGGCGGTGGCCATGCGCTGGAAGGCGTATTCCTGCCAGGGCATCCCCTCCACGGGCGGCTTGTCCATGCCGCGTGCGATCGCCAGCCAGCCGCGGATCTCGTGCCCCGAGGGGCAGGAGCCCTGGCACGGCGGCGTCTTGTGCACATAGGTGGGGCACTTGTAGGAGTGGTCCGCCTGAAAGATCTTTTCTTCCAGATCCCAGTCCTTCGGCGTCTCTCCCTCGTGGAAGCGCCGGAATGTGAGTTTCGGCTCGTTGGTCATGTCATTCATCGGTCTACCTCCACTGACGCGCCGGCTCAGGCGGCCTCTTCTTCATTCTGTTCATCTTCTTCCGTTTCCTGACCGGTAAGGATTATGGCGTTGGACACCAGCTGGTGAACGGAAACGATCGAGTCCATGTCATAGCCGTATTTCGGCATGACCTTGGAAAACTGGGTCTTGCAGATGGCGCAGATGGCGGCCATGTGGGTGACGCCGTGATCTTCCGTCACCTGTTGCAGCGCCTTCATGCGCGGGCTTGCGCCCTTGATGCGAAGGTCCATCAGGTCATCGGTCAGCAGCCCGCCGCCACCGCCGCAGCACAGGGTGCTTTCGCGGATCGTGTCACGGTCCATCTCGTAAAAGTTGTTGCACACCGCCTTGATCACGTTGCGCGGAATCTCGAACTGGCCTCCGGGCATGTCGCCCATCCGCGACGCCCGCGCCACGTTGCAGCTGTCATGGTAGGTGAGCGTCAGATGGTCGTTGCGCGACTTGTCGAGCTTCAGCTGGCCCTTCTGTATCGCATCCCAGGTGTATTCCAGGATGTGCTGCGGAATCGGGTAGTTCTGGTCGAGAAAATCGAAAGGCCCGGCCAGGGTATTGAGAAAGGAATAGGCCACACGCCAGGCATGGCCGCATTCGCCGAAGATGATGCGCTTCACGCCCAGATCCTCGGCCGCCTTGCGAATGCGCAGGGCGATCTCGCGCATGTTCTCGTAAGAGCCGATGAACAGGCCGAAATTCGCCGCTTCCGAAGCATAGGAGGAAAGCGTCCAGCTGGCCCCCGTCTCGTGGAACACCTTGGCATAGCCGATCAGCCCGTCGATATGGGGTTCGGCGAAGAAGTCGGCCGAGGGGGTGACCAGAAGGATGTCGGCGCCCTTCTCGTCGAGCGGGATGCGCACCGAGATGCCGGTATCGTCCTCGATGTCCTCCTCGAGATCCTCCAGGGTGGCGCGCAGAGCCTTGGGGTTAAGCCCCAGGTTGTTGCCGACGCTCTTGACCTTGCCGATGATCTCGTTGGAGTATTTCTGGCCGACGCCGATGTGATCGAGGATCTCGCGCGCGGCCATGGTGATTTCGGCGGTGTCGATCCCGTAGGGACAGAATACCGAACAGCGCCGGCACTCGGAGCACTGGTGATAGTAGGAATACCATTCCTCCAGCACCTCTTCGGTGAGGTCGCGCGCCCCCACCAGCCACGGGAAATACTTGCCGGCGAAGGTGAAATAGCGCCGATAGACCGAGCGCAGCAGATCCTGGCGCGCCACCGGCATGTTCTTGGGGTCGCCCGTGCCCAGGAAATAATGGCACTTGTCGGTGCAGGCGCCGCATTTCACGCAGGCATCGAGATAGACCTGGAAAGCGCGGTTCTTCTCGGCCAGATCCTTCATCTTGGCCAGCGCCTTTTCCTTCCAGTCGGGCACCAGCTCGCCGGGGAAGCCCAGCTTTTCCTGGTGCTCGGGGGCGGCCACGAAGGGCTTGAGCCCCTCCATCGCCCCCGGCTTCAGACAGGGAACGTCAAGCGCGTCACGGATCTGCTGTTCGATGTCGTTGTTGCCATCGGCCATCGGACGACTCCTGTCTTACTTTTCCAGTTGCGCCGCCCAGGGGGCGAGGTGGCGCTTTTCGCGCGGGTTGTCGACCTGGTTGCGCGTCGGGCTGAAGAACACGCCCGGAACGTGCAGCAGCTTGGAAATCGGGAATATCACCATCAGGGCCAGCGCCGACCACAGGTGCACCTGCAGGATGGGATCGCTCGGGAGCTCGCCGATGCGCAGGCGCAGAAGGTCAAGCATGTACAACTTCACCGAGACGATATCCACGCGGTAGACGAAGCGCATCAAGAGCCCGCTTGCGCCGATCAGGACCAGAAGCGCAAGAATGAGATGATCGGACGGATTGGTGATGTAGCGGACCCTCTCCACGAGAATGCGCCGCGCCCACAGCCCCAGAAGACCGAGCACCATGGTGAAACCCGCATAGGTGCCATAGGGCTGAGCGAAGGCCACCCAGAACCACACCGGATCAATGAAGTAGCGAAGGTGGCGGACAAGGACCAGCCACAGGCTCATGTGGAACATCCAGCCGAAAAGCCAGATCCACTTGTTGGACTTGAAGAGGCTTTCGAAGAAGACCACCTCGCGGAACATCCGCATCACCACGCCCGCGGTGGTGGTCGGTGCGGGCGTGGTGGGGATCTTGAGAGGAGCCGGCGTGCGCGCGTATTTCCATACCTTCAGCCCAACACCGACAACCAGCATGAGCGTTGCCGCATAGAACGACAGTGCGTAGATTACGGACAGCACGCGGACTCCTCCCGTTGACACCCGAAAATACGAGTGTTTTCAAGTAGTTGTCAGATCAGACGCAGCCGGTCGGCTTGGGCAGACCGGCGATCTTGCAGGCCTGCTTGGCCGGGCCGTAGGGGAACAGCTCGTACATGTACTTGTTGTTGCCCTTCTCCGGACCCATGGACTTCTTGATCGCCTTGATCAGAACCCGAACGGCCGGCGCGATCTGGTATTCTTCGTAGTAGTCACGCAGGAAGTTGACCACTTCCCAGTGCTCGTCCGTCATCTCGATGTTTTCGGTCTTGGCGATCTCTTCGGCCAGCTCCCTGCTCCAGTCGGACAGGTTGACGATGTAACCTTCCTCGTCATGCTCGACCACTTGGCCGTTCACCTCATATGCCATCTTGGACTTCCTCTCTTAAGTTTCTCTTGGTGCCCGAAGGCGGTTTGCCGATTTACAGCCAGGACTGGGTCCGATCATGTTCGGTGACCAGATCCACAAATCCGTCATAGCCGACGCCGGTCACCTCTTCCATAAGCCGCTCGGCGGGAATGCCGCGCGCCTTGACGTCCTCGTTCAGGACATAGATCTTCACCCGCGACGCGCTCTGCCGGATGGCTTCCGACAGGCCGGTTCCCGCAAGCCCTCCATATATGCCGTCCTCGATCAGCAACACGGCGTCGCCATCCTTGCAGTGATTGAGACAGCTCAGAAGGGTCTGAGTTTCGAAAGGCGACTTGTTCACGGTATGCAGTGTTGACATCTCTTCCCCTCAGAAACTCAGAATCACGTCCTGCTCGGCCATGATGTCGGCCATCTCGGCCCGGCTGACGATGCGGATCGAGGGCTTTTCGGCCCAGTCGTCGTCCTCGTCCTCGTACATGATCTCCTGCAGGTCGTCCTCGCTGAGGCCGCGCTCTTCAAGGGATTCACGCTCCACGTAAAGCTTGTTCACGTCATAGTCGCCCAGGGCCCGGAAAGTCGGCGAGAAGTTCTTGACGCCGATACCGGTTGTATCCTGGCCCTTGGTCAGCTGGAACACCCCGTCGTCGAGGAAGGCCAGAGCCACCTCCTGTTCGAAGGCTGCGCCGATCAGGACCACCTCGAGACTCTCCAGGGCATAGATGGTGCCGTAGGGCGCCTTGCGATTGACGTAGAGGAATTTCTTGGTGTCAGACATTCATTCCTCCCTCAATCGCCGAACATGACCAGACGATCGGTCTGGATCGCCATCTCGATCAGCTGACCGAGACCGGAAATCCGGAAGCCCTCGGCAATGTTGTTGGCGTCCTTGCCCTGGCGCTCGGCCTCGTTCTCGTCCAGCAGCCCCCGGCGCTGCGCCGCGGCGATGCACACGACCATGTCGATCCCGTGCTCCTTGGCAAGTTCCGTCCAGTTCTTCTGGATGTTGCGCTCGTCCTGCGGCGGAACCGACAGGCGCGTCGCGACATTGACACCATCATGGTAGAAGAACACACGCGGCACCTCGTGCCCCTTGGCAAGGGCGGCCTTCACGAAGTGGTAGCCCGTATCCGCAGCCTGATGCGTGTAGGGGCCTTCACTGATGACGACTCCGATCTTCACGTTGCTTTCCCTGTCTCAGAAGCGCACATGCGCGGAGGTGTTCATGGTCTTGCGGGCACCGGTCCAGGTGTCGATGTGGTGCTTGGTGAAGGCCAGATTGGTCATCTCGAAGAACCGCTTCCAGCCGATCCGCTCGATCCACTCGCCCATGCGCTCCCAGTGCTTGGCGTCGGACTTGTAGGCCTCGACGATGCGCCCGACCACTTCCTTGACCTCGGGCCAGTGCGGAGCGTTGTTGGGCAGGTTGGCCACCGCCAGCTTGTGGAAGGTCGGCTTGGAGCGGGCCGAAGAGTGCTTGCCGCCCACCCAGATGGCGATCTTGGTGCTCTCCTCGCCGTTGATCTGCATCGGCGGGCACGGCGGGTAGCAGGCGCCGCAGCAGACGCATTTCTTCTCGTCCACCTCCAGAGAGGGCTTGCCGTCCACCAGCGCCGGCCGGATCGCCGCCACCGGGCAGCGGGCCACCACGGCGGGGCGCTCGCAGACGTTCGCCACCAGATCGTGGTTGATCTTCGGCGGCTTGGTGTACTGCACGTTCACCGCGATGTCGCCCTGGCCGCCGCAGTTGATCTGGCAGCACGAGGTGGTGATGCGCAGGCGGTTGGGCATCTTCTCCTGCACGAATTCCTTGTGCAGCATGTCCATCAACCCCTTCACCACGCCCGAGGCGTCGGTGCCGGGGATGTCGCAGTGCAGCCAGCCCTGGGTGTGAGACACCATCGAGATCGAGGCGCCGGTGCCGCCCACGGGGAAGCCTTCCGACTCGAGCTTCTCGATCAGGGGCGCGACCTTGGCCTCGTCCTTGACCAGGAACTCGATGTTCGAACGCGTGGTGAAGCGCACGTAGCCGTCGCCGTATTCATCGCCGATGTCGCACAGCTTGCGGATGGTGAAGACGTCCATCTGCCGCTGGGTCCCGGCGCGGACAGTGAAGATCTCGTCGCCGCTCTTGGAGACGTGGCGCAGCACGCCGGCGCGCGGGCGCTCGTGCCAGGCCCAGTTGCCGTGGTTCTTCTTGAGAACCGGATGCATGTACTGGAAGTGATCCGGCACCCCGATCTCGTCGGGCATCCGGGGGGTTGCGTTTGCCTGTTGTTCCATCATGTCCTCCCTCGCTGCCGGCGGGCGCCGGCAGGGTAAGCTGCGTTTCGGTGATGCGCCGAGATCACTCGGCGCTGATCTGCATTCCGGCTTCGCGCGCCTTGCGCTCGAACCACTTGGCGGCTTCCTCGTCGAAGTCGTCGGTGCGAACGAAGCACGAGGTCCGCGGGTGGTTGACCATGTTCGGATCCGGCGGAATGTCCATGGCTTCGAGGAAGGCCGGAAGACCGACCCTGTCGATGGTCTCGCCGATGCGCTCGTGTTCCAGCGCGTTGTCGGCAAAGAATTCCACCACGTTCTCGGCAAACTCCTCGAGCTTCTCGAAGTCCTCGTCGGTTTCCAGCTTCATGAACGGGATCACCTGGATGCCCATCATGTCGCCCACCTTCAGGGCGCGCTTGCCGCCGATCATGATCGAGACGCCCTTGTCGTCGCCGGGGCTCAGAGCCTTGGTCATGACGTTGATGCAGTGCATGCAGCGCACGCAGGAAGAGTTGTCGATCTCGAGCGTGTCGTCGTCATTGAGCGAGATCGCCCGCGTCGGGCACATGTTGACCACCGTGTCGATGGTGTACTTGCGCCCCACCTTGGCGACGTGCTCCTTGACCTTCTCCTGATCGATCTTGATGTCGTCGCGCCAGGTGCCGATCACCGCGAAGTCGGCGCGGTGGATGGCGTTCACGCAGTCGTTGGCGCAGCCCGAGAACTTGAACTTGAACTTGTAGGGCAGCGACGGGCGGTGCATCTCGTCGAGCAGCGAGTTGATGATCGTGCGATGCGCGCGCGCCTCGTCATAGCAGGACTGCTCGCAGCGGGCACGGCCGACGCAGCTCATGGCGGTGCGCAGGGCCGGGCCGGCGCCGCCAAGGTCGAATCCCAGCTCGTTGAGCTCGTCGAAGGCCGCCTGGGTCGCCTCGGTGCTGCAGCCCTGGAACATGATGTCGCCGGACTGGCCGTGGAAGGCGATCAGGCCGGAGCCGTGACGCTCCCAGATGTCGCACATCTTGCGCAGGACATCGGTGGTGTAGTGGAAGCCCGGGGGCGGCATCACACGCAGGGTGTGAAACTCCTTCGACTCCGGAAACTTGTCGGCCACTTCCGAAAAGCGCGGAATGATCCCGCCGCCATAGCCGAACACCGATACCGTGCCGCCCTTCCAGAAGCCGAGCTTCTTCTCGTAGGAGTGGTTCAGCTGACCCAGAAGGTCATTCATGATCTTCCGGTTGTTCGGCGACCCTTCGTCGCGCAAACGTTTCAGACCGGTCACGAAGCTTGGCCAGGGGCCGCCTTCAAGCTCGTCAAGATGAGGCGTCGGGTGCTTGTCCGCCTTTCCGGCTTCGGGTTTGCCGTCAATCGAGTCGCCGTCTTTCATTCTTTCCTCCCAGACATGCGGGCCAAGGGCCCTTGCGCCGCGTTCCTAACCTGGACAGGCGGGCTCCTCCGCCGCCCGAATCTCATAGTACACGAGTTACCATTACCAGGTTACTGTTCGTGCACTTTAATCTATACATCGTAATAATCGAATGTAAAAACAAAAAAACAAGTGCCAATTCACACCCGCCGGTTTCACGGCTTCGCCGGGCTCACGGAAAAGTGTGGACAAACGGGACAGGACCGGAAGAATGGTTGAAAATATCGATATCCTGCAAGGATTTGACTGGAGAAACCTGTCCGCCGAACAGGAATATGACGCCTGGAAGAAGCTGAAACTGAAGATTGCCGAACAGGCCCTGGATCTGCCCCCGGTGGCAGTCGAAGATATCGCGAATCCCTCCGAATCCGAACGCCGGGAAATCATCCTGCGCTGCCGGATGAACAATTATGCCCATTACGCGACGTCATCCGATTCTCGCGACCCGGAGCGGACCCGCCACGATCTGCGCGCCTTCGCCGCCGCCTTCGGGCTGAAGATCGCCGAGGCGCACCGCTCGGCCGAGGAGGCGGGGATCGTGGCGCTGCGCGTCTCGGCCGATCCGGACAAGCGCGGCTACATCCCCTACTCCACCAGGCCGATGAACTGGCACACCGACGGCTATTACAACGCCCCCGAAGACCGCATCGACGGTTTCGTGCTTCACTGCGTGGAGCAGGCTCTTGCCGGCGGCCGCAACCAGCTTCTGGACCCGGAAATCGCCTATATCCGTCTGCGCGACGAAAACCCCGCCTATGTCGAGGCGCTGATTCATCCGCAGGCGATGTCGATTCCGGCCAATGAAGAGCCCGACGGCTCGATCCGCCCCGTCTCCACCGGCCCGGTCTTCTATCCGGCCGCAAACGGGCGGCTGCAGATGCGCTATACCGCGCGCACCCGCTCGATCGAGTGGCGCGACGACCCGCTCACCCGGGAGGCGGCCGAATTCCTGCGCCTTCACCTGCAGCAGGGCGATCCTCTCGCCCTGTCGGTCAGGCTTGAGCCGGGGCAAGGTATCCTCAATAACAACATATTGCACAACAGGACCGGATTCGAGGACGGCCAGGATGCGCGCAACGTGCGCGTCATCTACCGGGTCCGGTTCCGCAACCGCGTGGAAGGAAGTTGACATGGCAAAGCTGAGCGACCTCATCATCAGTCACCCGGAAGTGACCAGCTTCAAGGAGCTGGAAGAGCTGGTCCAGCATGCCGGAGAAGCGGGCGAGATGTTTCTGGAATTCGACATCAAGCCCGATTACCGCGACACGCCCAAGAAATGGGAATGGATCCTCGAGGCCGCCTTCACCCGGGGGCTGAGCTATGGTTGACGAAACCGTCACCGAACTGGCGATGCTGGAACTGCCCTTCGGCCGCCGTGCCTCGGTGCGCGAGGTGAAGTTCGAATCGGGCCTGCGCATGGTGCGGCTGGTGCTGCGCGAGGGCCGGCGCATCACCCAGGTGGACATGGACGAGCCCTCGGCGCGCGAGCTGGGGCGCATCCTGATCGAAAGCGCCACCCCGAAATCCGAGCCCGGCTGAGGAGCCACGCCATGCAGTATCTTCCGATCTTTCTCGACATCCGCGACAGGACGGTTCTGGTCGATGGCGGCGGCACGGTGGCCGCCCGGCGGGTGGAACGGGCGCTGTCCGCGGGTGCCAGGGTGCTGGTGTTCGACCCCGAGCCGGAACAGGAAATGCAGCTGCTGATCGAACGCGGCGGCAAGCTGGAGCACCACGCC
>WFPZ01000104.1 GCA_015487335.1 Paracoccaceae bacterium | reverse complement strand
TCACCTTCCACAACCGGCTGGGCAGCCAGGCCGAGCGGATCGCCCGCATCGCGGAACTGGCCCGCGATCTGGCCCCTTGCGTCGGTGCCGACCCCGAGATCGCGGCGCTGGCCGCGCGGGTGGCCAAGGCCGATCTGGCCTCGCAGATGGTCTACGAGTTCCCCGAGCTTCAGGGCACCATGGGCAAGTACTACGCCCGCGCCGCGGGGCTGGCCGACGGGGTGCCCGAGGCCTGCGAAGAGCATTACTCGCCGCTGGGCCCCTCCGACATGGTGCCCTCGGCGCCGGTTTCGGTGGCCGTGGCCCTGGCCGACAAGCTCGACATGCTCACCGGCTTCTGGGCCATCGGCGAAAAGCCCACCGGCTCCAAGGATCCTTTCGCGCTGCGCCGTGCCGCGCTGGGGGTGATCCGCATTCTGCTGGAAAACGGGTTGCGGCTGAAGCTCGTGGAAAAGTTCAAGGTGGCAAATGATATCGCCGGCCCCCGCCAGCGCGAGGACGGGAGCGCCTTTGCCGATGTGAACGAGTTGCTGGCCTTCTTTCACGACCGTCTCAAGGTGCACCTGCGCGAGCAGGGCATCCGCCATGACGTGATCGATGCCTGCATCGCCATGCCCGGCAACGATGATCTGGTGCTGCTGGCCCGCCGGGCCGCGGCGCTGGCCGATTTCCTCAAGACCGATGACGGCGAGAACCTGTTGCTGGGCTTCAAGCGGGCCAACAACATCCTGACCCAGGCCGAAGAGCGCGACGGGGTGGAATATTCCTACGGGGCAGATCCGAAATATGCCGAAGGGCCCGAGGAAAAGGCGCTGTTCGCCGCCCTCGACCGGGCCGAGGCCGCCATCGCCCCGGCAATGGAACGGGAAGACTTCGCCGCCGCCATGGCGGCCATGGCCGCCCTGCGCGCCCCGATCGACGATTTTTTCGAGGCGGTTCAGGTGAATACCGAAAACAGCGTGGTCCGGCGCAACCGGCTGAACCTGCTTGGCCGCATTCGCCGCATCTGCCTTTCCGTTGCAGACCTGTCGCGCATCGAGAGCTGATATCCGGCCTTTGCAATGTTTCGGTTGCACCGTGATGCGCCGGCGTTATTCTGCAAGAGCAATGCGGAGGCTCTGCAGTGCAGAAACACGTTGAGTTCAAAGGGTTTACCCGTATCAGGCGGGTTGCTCCGATCGCCGTGGAAACCCACGGCGGGCGGGCCAAGTGCCTGCAGCGGCTGATCCGGCTGGACCTTCCGGTGCCGCCCACGGTGGCGCTGTCCTTCGATACCGTTCACCGCATTGCCGCCGGCGAGCTGCCCGACGTCGAGGCCATGCTGGCCACTTTCGGCGAGGCGCCGCTGGTTTCCGTCCGGCCCAGCTCGGAAGATCCCGACTGGGGCGGCCCCGGCGCGATTCTCAACATCGGCATGAACGACGCCCGCCACGCCGAGCTGAGCAGGACTCTCGGCGAGGATGCCGCCAACGCCCTCTATCTTCGGTTCGTGCAGGCCTTTGCGGTTCATGTGGCGCGTCTCGACCCGGAAATGTTCGAGTTCAACCCGTCCGACAACGGCCAGGCCCTGCAGATGGCGCTCGAGGCCTATGAGGCGGAGACCGAGGAGCGCTTTCCCCAGGATCCGGCCGAGCAGCTGATCGAGGTGCTGCGCTCGATGGCGCGGGCCTGGGAGGGCACCACCGCGCGGCTGTTGCGCCAGGCCAGGGGCGCGCCGGCCGATGCCGGGCTGGGGCTGGTGGTGCAGCAGATGGCGCTCGGCGTGGGGCCGGGCGAAAGCGGGGCGGGGGTGATCCAGTTCGTCGATTCCACCACCGGCGCGCCGCAGATCACCGGCCGCTACCTGGGCCAGAGTCAGGGCCGCGACGCGCTGCGCGCCACCGACGGCGCGATCTATCTCACGAAGGACAGGCGCGGGCCGTCGCTCGAGGAGAAATGCCCCGAAGTCTTCGCCAGGCTCAAGGAATACGGCCAGCTGTGCCGCACCCGGCTGCGCGAGGAGATGCAGATCGAGTTCACGCTGGAAAACGGCCGGCTGCATGTGCTCGACGCCTTGCGCGTGCAGCGCAGCACCCGCGCGGCGGTGCGCATCGCCGTGGCGCTGGCCGAGGACGGGATCATCTCGCGCGAGGAGGCGGTGATGCGCATCGAGCCGCGCTCGCTGTCGGAGCTTCTGCACCCGCAGGTGGACCCGCGCGGCGAGCGCGACGTGATCATCCGCGGCGTGGCCGCCAGCCCCGGCGCCGCGGTGGGGCGGATCGTCTTCACCTCCGGCGCCGCCCAGGCCAGCGCGGCGCGCGGCGAGCCCTGCATCCTGGTGCGCCGCGAGACCGCGCCCGAGGACATCCGCGGCATGCACGCCGCCGCCGGCGTGCTGACAGAGCGCGGCGGCATCACCAGCCATGCGGCGGTGATCGCCCGCGGCCTCGGGCTGCCCTGCGTGACAGGCGCCACCGGGCTGCGGATCGACCTGAAGGAAAAGACGCTGCGCACCCCCGACGGGCGGCTGTTCCGCAAGGGCGACGTGATCACCATCGACGGCACGGCCGGCGAGGCCCTGGCCGGGGCCGCCCCGATGCAGGAAGCGGTGCTCGACGACGCCTTCCAGACCCTTCTGGGCTGGGCCGACGAGTTTCGCGACATCGACGTGCGCGCCAATGCCGACACCCCCGCCGACGCCCAGGTGGCGCGCAATTTCGCCGCTCAGGGCATCGGGCTGTGCCGCACCGAGCACATGTTCTTTGAGGACGACCGGCTGACGGTGATGCGCGAGATGATCTTCGCCGATGATCCCGCCGACCGGGCCGCGGCGCTGGATCGGCTCCTGCCCATGCAGCGGGCCGATTTCACCGAGCTGTTCAAGATCATGCAGGGGCAGCCGGTGTGCATCCGCCTGTTCGACCCGCCGCTCCACGAATTCCTGCCGTCCGACCGCGAGGGCATGCGCGACCTTGCCGAGGCGCTTTCGCTGCCGCTGTCGGATGTCACCCGCCGCATCGAGGCGCTTTCCGAGTTCAACCCGATGCTGGGGATGCGCGGCGTGCGGCTGGGCATCACCATGCCCGAGATCTACGACATGCAGGCGCGCGCCATCTTCGAGGCCACCATCGAGGCCAGCCGCAAGGGCGCGCCGGTGGTGCCCGAGATCATGATTCCGCTGGTTTCGGCCCGGCGCGAGGTGGAGCTGGTCAAGTCTCGGATCGATGGCGTGGCGGCGGCGGTGCGCAACGAGCGCGGGGCCGATTTCGCCTATCGCCTGGGCGTGATGGTGGAAACCCCGCGCGCCGCCCTGCGCGCCGGCGACATCGCCCATCACGCGGCCTTCCTCTCGTTCGGCACCAATGACCTTACCCAGATGACCTACGGCCTGTCGCGCGATGACGCGGGCCGTTTCATGGGCGATTACGTCGCCCAGGGGGTCTATCCGGAGGATCCGTTCCACATTCTCGACACCGAAGGGGTGGGCGAGCTGCTGCGGATCGGGGCCGAGCGCGGGCGTGCCACCGACCCGGAGATCACCCTGGCCATGTGCGGCGAACATGGCGGCAACCCCGAATCCATCGCCTTTTGCCGCGCCGTGGGGTTCGATTACGTTTCCTGCTCGCCGTTTCGCGTGCCGGTTGCGCGGCTGGCCGCGGCTCAATTGACGCTGAAGCAGAGCGTGTCCTGACCTCGGGCCGCAGCCTGCTGCTTTCCGGCATTGCATGCCCCTCGTGCCTGTCTGCCGTGGCGCGGCCTGCATGCCACGCATGGCGGCAATCTTTCGCCTTCCTTGCCGGAGACTGGACGAAATGCTCCCCCTGGCCTATGTGAACACCGGTTCGCGGCCGGTTGGAACCCGGCCTGCCACCGGACTGGAGGGGGAAATGGCTCAGCTTCGGCTGATCGTTCTGGCCTGTGTCTGGGCGATTGTGGGGAGCGCCGGAATGGCGCTTGCCGACGTGACGCTCAGCAGGTCCAACAATGCGCTGGCGGTGGTCGGTCCGCAGATCTCGCAGCTTCTGGGGCGGGAGCGGGTGGTGCTCGGCTCGCTCGGTTCCGAGCGGCTCAACCGTCTGCAGGAGAGGCCGCGGGGGGTGTTTTCGCGCAGGCCACGCCAGTCCGAGCTCGTCTTCACCCGCAAGTACATCGACAGCCTGCCGCCGGTGAAAGGTGACAAGGAGTGGCGCTGCCTTGCCGAGGCGCTGTATTTCGAGGCCCGCGGCGAAAGCGTGAAGGGCCAGTTCGCGGTGGCCGAGGTGATCCTCAACCGCGTCGACAGTGCCGCCTTTCCCGATACCGTCTGCGGAGTGGTCAAGCAGGGCACCGGGCGGGGCCTATGGCGCTGCCAGTTCACCTACAACTGCGACGGCCGCAGCGAGCGCATCCGAGATCGTGCCGCGTGGGAGCGTGTCGGCAAGGTGGCGGACATCATCCTCAGGGGCGGGGTGGCGCGCAATCTGACGAATGGCGCCACCTATTACCACACCACCGCCGTCCGTCCGCGGTGGGCGCAATCCTTCGAGCTGACCGCGGTGATCGGGGTGCACCTGTTCTACCGCGAGCCGGTGCGCTCGGCTTCCAACGACTGAGCAGGCCGTCGCTTTCCCGTCCCGATCCGGCGCGATGGCAATGGCACATCACCGGCATATGTTGTAGGTCCACGCCATGAAACACCGCCGCACCGCCGTCTCCGACATCACGCTGGCCTTCGAGCACCCCGAGGCCCGGGCCGCCGCCACCGTCGGCGCGCCGACCCCGCCCGACCGCATCTCGCTGCGCGACCATGTGGTCGAGGTGGAAATCGGCGCCTTCCAGTCCGAGCGCGGCACCACCCAGCGGGTCTGTTTCAACGTGGTGGTGGAGGTGGCCCCCCCCGTGGCGCCGCTCGATGACGACGTGGACAGGATCCTTTCCTATGACACGATCACCGACGCCATCGCGCTGGAACTGAAGGCCGAACGGCTCAACCTTCTGGAGACGCTTGCCGAGCGCATCGCCAAGCGCATCCTGCTGGCCCCTCAGGCGCTGCGGGTCTTCGTGCGGGTGGAAAAGCTCGATCGCGGCCCCGGCGCGCTGGGGGTGGAGATCGTGCGCTCGCGCGAGCAGGTGCAACCGCATGTGCAGGCGCCCGAAGAGAAAGAGGCGGTGCCGCATCCGCTGGTGATCTACCTGTCGAACGCGGCGGTGCATTCGCCCCGTCTGAGCGCCTGGATCGACGAGCTGGAAGCCGCCGGGTGGCCGGCGATCTTCTGCGTGGGGCCGGCCGATCTGCCGGCCCCGGTTGCGGCTGCGCCGGCGGCGCAAAGGCGCATCGACCTGCTGGCGATCGAGCAGAACGCATGGGTGCTGGCCGGGCGCGACCGGCGCTGCGTGGTGGTGGGTTCGCGCACCGAGCTTGACTGGGCGGCGCGCCACCGCCGCTTTTCGGTCTGGGCGCCGTCCAAGATCGTGCTCGATTCGGTGGAAAGCCCCGGCGTGGAAGCCAGGGACGCCGCCGCCCTGGCGCTGTGGTTCGCCGGCGTGGTCTCGGCCGGCAGGGCGGTGTTCATCGGTGAGGCGGCCCCCGAAGGGGCCGGCCTGCCGGTGGTGTCGCTGCCCGCCGAGAGCCCCGGCATCGTGCAGGCCTTGCCAAGGCGGGGCTGATCGCCGATAGCGCTTGCATGCAAAGCTACTACCGACCCCTGCCGCAGATCGGCCCCGCCCGGCCCGTGGGCGCCCTTCCCATTGCCGGGGGGTGGTGCTGGTTCACCCATGCCGAGCGGCTTTCGCGCGGGGACCGGCCCGAGATCGTCCCTGCCCGAGAGCTGCCTCCGCAGGTTGTCGATGCGATCTGCGCACCCCGCCCGCCCGTGGCCGGGCTGGGCCTCGAGGCCCCCCGCCTGATGGGGATCGTCAACACCACCCCCGACAGCTTTTCCGACGGCGGGCGCTTCGTACGGCCCGAGGCGGCGCTGGCCCATGGGCTGCAGCTGGTCGCTGATGGTGCCGACATTCTGGACATCGGCGGCGAGTCCACCCGCCCCGGGGCGCGGGAGGTGCCGGTGGAAGAGGAAATTTCGCGCACCGTTCCGGTGATCTCGGCGCTTGGCGGGCGCACGGATGTGCCCATCTCCATCGACACCCGCAAGGCGGCGGTGGCGCGGGCGGCGCTGGAGGCGGGGGCGGAGATGGTCAACGATGTCTCGGGGTTCGATTTCGACCCCGATCTTGCCGGCGTGGTTGCCGGGACGGAGGCGCCGGTGTGCCTGATGCATGCCCGCGGCACGCCCCGGACTATGCAGGACAACCCCGTCTATGACGATGTGCTGCTGGACGTCTACGACCATCTGGCAGAGCGCATTGCCCGGGCCGAGGCCGCCGGGATCGCGCGGGGGCGGATCATCGTCGATCCGGGCATCGGCTTCGGCAAGACGCTGGAGCACAACCTCGCCCTGCTGCGCGGCCTGTCGCTGTTTCACGCCCTGGGGTGTCCGCTGCTGCTGGGGGTGTCGCGCAAGCGCTTCATCGATGCGCTGGCCGATGCGCCCGACCCGGGCGGAAGATTGCCGGGTTCGCTGGCTGCGGGGCTTGCGGGGGTGGCGCAGGGGGTGCAGATTCTTCGCGTGCATGATATTGCACAGACCAGGCAGGCGCTGACCGTGTGGGCGGCGGCCACGGGTGTGGGGCAGTAGCGATGGCGAAGAAGCTTTTCGGGACCGACGGCGTGCGCGGCAAGGCCAACCGCTATCCGATGACCGCCGAGCTGGCGCTGCGCCTGGGGGCGGCGGCGGGGCGCCATTTCCGCAAGAATTCCTCGCACACCCACCGGGTGGTGATCGGCAAGGATACCCGGCTTTCCGGCTACATGTTCGAAAACGCCCTGACTGCCGGTTTCGCCTCTACCGGGATGGACGTCTTCCTGCTCGGCCCGGTGCCGACGCCGGCGGTGGGGATGCTGACCAATTCGATGCGCGCCGATGTGGGGGTGATGATCTCGGCCAGCCACAACCCCCACGAGGACAACGGCATCAAGTTCTTCGGCCCCGACGGCTTCAAGCTTTCCGACGAGGCGGAAGCCGAGATCGAGCGCCTCGTGCACGAGGGGGTGGAGCCGGTGCAGGCGGAGAACATCGGCCGGGCCAAGCGCATCGACGACGGCCGGTTTCGCTATATCGAGCGGGTGAAGGCCACCCTTCCGCCTGGCCAGAAGCTGGAGGGGATGAAGGTGGTGATCGACTGCGCCAACGGCGCGGCCTACCGCACCGCCCCCGAGGTGCTGTGGGAGCTGGAGGCCGAGGTGATTCCGGTGGGGGTGTCTCCGGACGGGTTCAACATAAATGCCGGATGCGGCTCTACCGATACCCGCCTGGCTGCCGAGACGGTTGTGGCGCACGGGGCCGATGTGGGCATCTGCCTCGACGGCGACGCCGACCGGGTGATGATCATCGACGAAAACGGCCGGGTGGCGGATGGCGACCAGATCATGGCGCTGCTGGCGGCGCGCTGGGCGGCCACGGGGCGGCTGAGGGGCGGGGCGCTGGTGGCCACGGTGATGTCCAACCTCGGGCTGGAGCGCTATCTCGGAGAGCGCGGCCTGCGGCTGGAGCGCACCGCGGTGGGCGACCGCTACGTGGTGGAGCGGATGCGCGCCGGCGGGTTCAACCTGGGCGGCGAGCAATCGGGCCATATCGTGATGACGGATTACGCCACCACCGGCGACGGGCTGCTGGCGGCGCTGCAGTTCCTGTCGGCGATGGTGGAGACGGGCCGGCGCGCCTCGGAGCTTTCCAGAAGTTTCGAAACCGTGCCGCAGTTGTTGAAGAACGTCCGCTACGACCCTGAAAAGGAACCGCTTTCCGCCGAGTCCGTGCGCCGCGCCATTGCCGAGGCCGAGGCCCGCCTCGAGGGGCGCGGCCGGCTGCTGATCCGCAAGTCCGGCACCGAGCCGCTGGTGCGGGTCATGGCCGAATGCGAGGACGAGGCGCTGCTCGTGTCGGTGGTGGACGATCTGGTCGAGGTGATCGGGCGGGCCGCGGCCTGATCGGAGGCTGCTTCAGCGTGGCCTGGCGAGTGTCCGGTGTTCGGCGGATTCGGGCAGGTATTCCACGCTGGGGCTGCGCTGGGTGGCCTGCGGGTAAAGCGCCATCATGTCGAGAATGTCGTCCGGCATGTCGGTGCTGACCGGCAGGCCGAATTCCTTCGCCTCGTCGGCGAAGATCGGGTAGTCGTGGGTCCAGCGGCCCTCGCTGAGCGCCTTTGCCGTCTCCTTTGCCTTCTGCGGCGGAAGAGTTCCCTCGAGAAGTTCGGTGGCCGTGGCCTCCACCTGGGCGATCGCCATGGCCCCCATGTCGGCCTGGATGATCGTCTGGTCGTCCACCTTCTCTATCGGTTTCCTTTCCAGAAGCCTGACCAGAGAGGCGGCGGGCAGGTTGCCCAGCTGCGGATCGACGGGGCCCAGCGTGGCATGCGGGCTCATGACGATCTCGTCGGCGGCCAGCGCGATCAGCGTGCCGCCCGACATGGCGAAATGCGGCACGAAGACCGTCACCTTGCCCTTGTGCGCCTTCACCGCCCGGGCAATCTGCGTGGCGGCGATCACCATGCCGCCGGGGGTGTGCAGCACGATGTCCAGCGGCCGGTCGTCATCGGTGGAATGCACCGCCCGCAGCACCGCTTCGGAATCGTTGATGTCGATGTAGCGCATGATGGGAAAGCCGAGGAAGCTCATGGTTTCCTGCCGGTGCACCAGCAGGATCACCCGCGAGCCGCGGCTTTTCTCGATCTTCCTGATGCGGCGCATGCGCATGTTTTCCAGCATCCGCCGCTGGAAGATCGGCTGCAGCGCCGAGAGGATGAAGAACAGCCAGATCAGGCTGCCGAAATCGAACTGTCCCATGCGTCCTTCCGTATTCGGGCCTTGCAGCCCATCCTAGGGCGCAAATCCGGAGGTTTTGCAAGGGCAAGTTGCAGCCTGGGCAGAAGAAACTGGTGGCGGCGCCCCCGCACGGGCGCCGCCTGGGCCCCGGTGCGGGGTCAGTTCCTTTCCTGGTCCACCAGCTTGCCGGCAGAGATCCAGGGCATCATCTCGCGCAGCTTGCGGCCCACTTCCTCTATCTGATGGGCGTCGTTAAGCCGCCGCGTGCCCTTGAAGAAGGGCTGGCCGACGGCGTTTTCCTGCATGAAGTCGCGCACGAACTTGCCGCTCTGGATGTCGTCGAGGATGCCCTTCATCCGCGCCTTGGTCTCGGCTTTCGGCAGCACCCGCGGGCCCGAGACGTATTCGCCGTATTCGGCGGTGTTGGAGATCGAGTAGTTCATGTTGGCGATGCCGCCTTCGTAGATCAGGTCGACGATCAGCTTCACCTCGTGCAGGCACTCAAAATAGGCCATTTCCGGCGCATAGCCGGCCTCCACCAGCGTCTCGAAGCCAGAGCGGATCAGCTCCACCAGACCGCCGCAGAGCACCGCCTGCTCGCCGAAGAGGTCGGTTTCGCATTCCTCGCGGAAGGTGGTCTCGATGATCCCCGAGCGCCCGCCGCCGATGGCCGAGCAGTAGGAAAGCGCAAGCTCCAGCGCGCGGCCGCTTTCGTCGCGGTCCACCGCCACCAGGCAGGGCACGCCGCCGCCCTTGAGATATTCGCCGCGCACCGTGTGGCCGGGGCCCTTGGGCGCCATCATGATGACATCGACGCCGGGTTTCGGCTCGATCAGGCCGAAGTGGATGTTGAGCCCGTGGGCAAAGGCGATCGCCGCGCCCTCGCGGATGTTGTCGTGGACGTATTTGCGGTAGGTCTCGGCCTGCAGCTCGTCGGGCATGGTGAACATCATCAGGTCGCACCAGGCGGCGGCCTCACTGATGCCCATCACCGTCAGCCCTTCGGCCTCGGCCTTCTTCGCGCTGGGCGAGCCCTCGCGCAGGGCAACGGCCACGTTCCGGGCGCCGGAATCGCGCAGGTTCAGCGCGTGGGCATGGCCCTGGCTGCCGTATCCGAGGATGGCCACCTTCTTGTCCTTGATCAGGTTGATGTCGCAGTCGCGGTCGTAATACACGCGCATGGGGCGTCCTTTCGTCTGGGTTGGTTTGGGGTGAAAATACCGTTTTTCAGAAAAGCTGTGCCTCAAACCTTGAGAAATTTTCCATTCATGCGAAAAGATCATTCGTGAAATGGAAAAATTTCGAGTCTTTCATGCTTGACGATGCCAACCGGCGCCTGCTGCGCCACCTGCTGGATGCGCCCGGGGCCCCGGTCGCCGAACTGGCCCGCCGCGCCGGCATGACCCCGGCCACCGCCGCGCGCCGGCTGGAGCGGCTGAGGGAGGAGGGCATCCTGAAGGGCCAGCACGCCGTCATCAACTGGCGCGCGCTGGGCTATTCGGTGGAGGTCTCGTTGCGATTCACCCTCGACAAGACCAACCCCCGCGCCTTCGACGAGTTTCTCGCCGAGGCCCGCAAGGTGCCCGAGGTGACCGAGATCCAGACCTTCCTGGGGCGGGTGGACGTGCGCCTGTCGCTGGTGGCGCGCGACATGGCCCATTACCAGGAGATCTACCGCGCCCGCATCCTGACCCTGCCGCATATCGCGGATATCGAGGCGCTGATGCATATCGCTCCCATCAAGCGCGCCACGGGGCTGCCGGTATGATCGCGCTCGACGATCTGGACCGCCGCCTCCTGCGGGCGCTGGTGGCCGATGCCACCCTGAGCGCCGGCGCGCTGGCGCGGCGGACGGGGCGCTCGCAGCCGGCGGTCTGGCGGCGGCTGAAGCGGCTGGAGGAGGCCGGGGTGCTGGCCGGGCGGCGGGTGGAGCTGGATCTGGAGCGCGTGGGCTTCGGGGTGAGCGTGTTCCTCGGGGTCAAGCTGGCCACCAAGGGCCGGGTCAGCCTGGAGGATTTCGAACGCGCGGTCAGCGCCATTCCCGAGGTGCAGATGGTCGAGCACGTGCTGGGGCTTTACGATTACCGCCTGCGGGTGGTGGCGCGCGATCTGTCGGATTTCGAGCGCGTGCTGCGCCGGCGGATCATGACCCTGCCGGGGGTGGGCGACGTGGAGGCCAACGTGCTGCTCAGCGAAGAGCGCCTGCCCGGGCCGATCGGCTGAGGCGGGTTTCGGGGCAGGGGGGCCGTCTGCCCCCCTCCCGGCCTTGCGGCCGGTTCACCCCCCGAGAGTATTTGCGGCAAGATGAAGCAGGAGGCGTGCGGCAAGAGCGCCCTTGCCAAGCGCCCTGTCGGGCGTAAGTTGGCCGCAAAACACACCGGAGCCCCTCATGCCTGCACTTCGCCCTGAGATCGACCCGGACGGGTTGCTCGAATATTCCGTGGTCTTCACCGACCGTTCCCTCAACCACATGAGCGCCGCCTTCCAGCAGGTGATGCGCGACATCCACGAAGGCCTGAGCGAGGTCTACAATGCCGAGACGGCGGTGGTGGTGCCCGGCGGCGGCACCTGTGCGATGGAGGCGGTGGCCCGCCAGCTGGCCACCGGCCGCAAGGTTCTGGTGATCCGCAACGGCTGGTTCTCCTACCGCTGGAGCCAGATCTTCGAGGCGGGTGGTATTGTTGCCGGCGAAACCGTGATGAAGGCCCGGCGCACCGGCAACGAAGCGGATGCGCCCTTTGCCCCCGCTCCGGTGCAGGAGGTGGTGGCGAAGATCCGCGAGCAGCGCCCCGATATCGTCTTCGCCCCGCATGTGGAGACCGCCTCGGGGATGATCCTGCCCGACGACTACCTGAAGGCGGTGGCGCGGGCGGTGCACGAGGTTGGCGGGCTGTTCGTGCTCGATTGCATCGCATCGGGCTGCGTCTGGGTGGACATGAAGGAGACCGGGGTGGATGTGCTGATCTCGGCGCCGCAGAAGGGGTGGTCGTCTCAGCCCTGTGCCGGGCTGGTGATGCTGGGAGAGGCGGCGCTGGCACGGGTGCGCGAGGCGCAGTCCACCAGTTTTGCCATCGATCTGGGCAAGTGGCTGTCGGTCATGGAGGCCTATACCGGCGGCGGACATGCCTATCATGCCACGCTGCCCACCGACGCGCTGCGCGTTTTCCGCGATGCCATGCAGGAGACGAGGGCGAGCGGGCTGGAGAGGCTGCGCGATGCGCAGTGGGCGCTGGGCAACCGGGTGCGCGCCATGCTGGCCGAACGCGGGGTTCGTCCGGTGGCGGCCGAGGGGTTCGGCGCGCCGGGAGTGGTGGTGGCCTTTACCGACGACCCCCAGGTGCAGAACGGGCGCAAGTTCGCCGATCTGGGCATCCAGATCGCCGCCGGCGTGCCCCTGCAATGCGACGAGGGCCCCGATTACCGCAGCTTCCGTCTGGGGCTGTTCGGGCTGGACAAGCTCAATGACGTGGAGGCCAGTGCGGCGCGGCTGGAAGCGGCCTTCGACGAGGTGTTCGGCAAGGGCTGAATGCGGCCCCTCAGAGCGGCCCCATGCCGGCGCGCATCGCCAGCCGGCGCAGGGGGGGCACGTCATGCACCGCCTTCAGCCCGGTCAGGCGCAGCTCCTGCAGCACCGGATTGCCCGAGCGGGTAACCCGGTTGAACAGGTCGATGGCGCAGGCGCGGCGGCGGATGTCGTCCCGGCGGGCCCGGGCGTAGGCCGCGAGCATGGCCGGCTCGCCCAGGGCGGCGGGGTTGGCCAGGGCGGCATCGCGCAGGGCGCGGATATCGTTGAGCGAGGTATTGAGCCCCTGCGCCCCGATCGGCGGCAGCACATGGGCGGCCTCGGCGATCAGCGCGGTGCGTTCGGCGGTGAGGCGCCGGGCGGTGCGGGTGATGATCGGGAAGATGCCGCGCCGGCTGGCCAGCGACAGCTGCCCCATGAGCCCCGCCGAGCGGCGCGTCATTTCCGCGTTGAAGGCGTCGGGCTCCATCTCCAGCAGGCGCAGGCTGCGCGGGCCGCGGTTCATCCACACGATGGCCGAGGCCGGGCGGCCCTGCACCTCTTGCAGGGGCACCATGGTGAAGGGGCCGCCGCGGTGGTAGATCTCGGTAGAGACATTGCCGTGGGGCAGATCATGGGTCGCGGTGAAGGCCAGCGATTTCTGCCCGTAGCGGATGGTGTGCACGCCGATCCCGGCGGCCTCGCGCACCGCCGAATCGCGCCCGTCGGCCCCGACCACCAGCCGCGCATCGACCCGGGTGCCGTCGCTCAGCGTCACGATCGCGCCGCTGCTGCGCGCCAGCATCGAGGCAAACCCCGCCCCGTAGCGCAGCTCGATTCGCGGATGGTCGCGCAGAAAGGCGAGAAACTCGCGCCGGGTCAGCCAGTTGAGGAAGTTCCAGCCGAAGGGCTCGTCGCCCATGTCCTCGGGGCGGAACACCCTTTCGTCGCGCGGCCGGGGCGGGTCGCCCGCGGTGTCGACCACCCGCAGCGCCTCGAGCGGCACCGCGAAGGGGGCCAGCCTCGGCCACAGGCCGATTTCCTCGAACAGGGCGCGCGCCGGCTGCAGATAGGCGGTGGAGCGCAGGTCGCTGCCCTCGGCCTCGCCCTCGGTGACGGGTTGGGCCGGGTCCACCAGCAGCACGGAAAACCCCGCATGCCCAAGCGCGGCGGCGGCCACCAGCCCGGCCAGCCCGCCGCCGGAGATCAGGATATCGGCGAATTCGCGCTTCATGCGCCCTGCTTATCCCGCGCGCCGGTGGCGGGAAAGGCCCCGCCGGCCAGCCGGGCCAGAAAACCGGCCAGATCGGAGGTGTGGTGGTGGATGTGCGGCGCCGGGGCGGGCTCGGGCGCCACGTGAACCGTGCGCATCCCCATCTCCCAGGGGGCGGCCAGGTTGCGCGGGTCGTCCTCGAACATGGCGGCGGTTTCGGTATCGATGCCGTCGGCGGCGAAGACGGCCTCGAAGGCGGCGCGCTCGGGCTTGGGGCGAAAGCCCGCGTGCTCCACCCCGTAGACGGCATCGAACACGCCCGCCAGCCCGCGCGCGGCCAGCACCCGCTCGGCATAGGCGGCGCTGCCGTTGGTATAGACGATGCGCCGCCCCGGCAGGGCCGATATGGCCTCGGCCAGGGGCGGATCTTCCTCCAGGTGGCTGAGATCGATCTCGTGCACATGGGTGAGGTAGGGGCCCGGATCGACCCCGTGCTCGGCCATCAGCCCGGCCAGGGTGGTGCCGTACTTCTGCCAGTAGTGGCGGCGCAGGCGGTCGGCCTCGGCGCGGGCAACCCCCAGCTCCTCCATGACCCAGGCGGTCATGCGCCGCTCGATCTGGTCGAACAGGCGCGCCCGGGGCGGGTAGAGCGTGTTGTCCAGGTCGAAGACCCAGTTGCGCACATGGCTGAAATGCTTGGCCGGCATGGGCCCCGTGATAGCGCCAAAGGGCGGCGAGGGAAACCTCGCCTGCGCGCGCTCCTCTTCGCTTGATTGCCGCCGCCGGGCTGCATAGGGTCTGTTGCGATAGCGGAGGCCGGCGATGAAAGAGAACAAGACCCCCCAGAAGGACGCCTATCAGCTGATCCTCGATGCGATCGACACGGGGATCTACAAGCCGGGCGACAGGCTGGTGGAAAGCGACCTGGCCGAGCGTTTCGGCGTCTCGCGCACCCCGATCCGCGAGGCGCTGCAGCGGCTGGAGACCCAGCAGATGCTGACCCGCGACGGGCGCAGCCTGATCGTGGCTTCGCTCGACCACAACCAGCTGGCCGAGCTTTATGCCGTGCGTGCCGAGCTGGAGGCGCTGGCCGCCCGGCTGGCGGCGCGCCATGCCACGCCCGAGGAAATGAGCGTGCTGCGCCAGCTGGTGGAGGAGGACCGCCGGATCGTCGATGACCCGCTGGCGCTGGCGCGCGCCAACCGCCGCTTTCACAAGCAGGTGCATCTGGCCTCGCACAACCGCTACCTGGTGCAGCAGCTGGACATGGTGCACCGCACCATGGCGCTGCTGGCCACCACCTCGCTGGCCGCCGAGGGGCGTGGCGAGGCGGCGCTGGACGAGCACGAGGCCATCGTGCGGGCCATCGAGGCGCGCGACGAGCCCGCCGCGGCCGAAGCGCTGCGCATCCATCTTTCCCATGCCTTCGAGACGCGGCTCAAGCTTGATGTGGAAGAGGTGCCGCTGAAGGGCTGACTGCGGCTTTCGGTCCGGTTGATCCAGGTCAAGAACCGGCCGAGATATCTCCGGATACAAGGGGCCGACATCTGACTTGCGAGGAGGAACCATGCCCAAACGGATGATCATTGCCGCCGCCCTTGCCCTCGGCACGGCGCTGCCGCTGGCGGGGCAGGCTTCGGAAGCGCTGAAGAACCTGCCGTCGGTGACCGTCTACAAGAACCCGTGGTGCGGCTGTTGCGGCGGCTGGATCGAGCACATGCGGGAAAACGGCTTCGAGGTCACGGCAATGGATGTCGAGGATCTGGAGCCGGTGAAGGCCTCGATGAAGGTGCCCGAGGATGTCATGTCGTGCCACACCGCCCGGATCGGCGACTACGTGATCGAAGGCCATGTGCCGGTTGCCGACGTGATCCGCCTGCTGGACGAGGGCCCCGAGGCCATCGGCCTGGCGGTTCCGGGGATGG
>WFPZ01000103.1 GCA_015487335.1 Paracoccaceae bacterium | reverse complement strand
TCACCTTCAGCTTCTTGGCCGCGTTCAGCAGCTTTTCCGTCACCTTGGTGGCCGAGCGGATCGCCAGTCCGTCGTAATCTCCGATCACCTGCAGCAGGCGCTCCTTGTCCTTGCCCAGCTCGGGCTCGAAGGTCACGTCGATGCCGCGGTCACGGAAGATCTGCACGGCGGTTTCGGAAAGCTTGTCGGATACGAGTACTTTGGGGGCCATCTGCGGCGCTCCTCCAGTTGATCTGTTCATGCGTTCAGGGGGCGGCAGGCCCGGCGGGCCTGCCGGTCATTTCCGGTTCCGGTTTCGGCTCAGGCCGCCTTGTCCCGGGCGGCGATCTCGGCCTGATAGGCCCATTCCAGCCAAGGCATCAGCGCCTCCAGATCGGCGGTCTCCACCGTGCCGCCGCACCAGATGCGCAGCCCCGGCGGGGCATCGCGATAGGCGCCGATGTCGAAGGCCACGCCCTCGTCCTCAAGGCGTTTCGCCACTGCCTTGGCAAAGCCCGCGCCGTCGCGGATGCGAGGGTCGGTGAATTTCAGGCAGACGGAGGTGTTGGAGCGCGTAGCCGGGTCTTCGGCAAGGAAATCGATCCAGTCATGCCGGGCCACAAACCTCTCTATCACGGCAGAATTGGCATCTGCGCGTGCGATCAACCCCTTCAGCCCGCCCACCGACCGGGCCCATTTCAGGGCCTGCAGGTAATCTTCCACCGCCAGCATGGAGGGGGTGTTGATGGTGGCGCCCTCGAAGATTCCCTCGATCAGCTTGCCGCCCTTCGTGAGGCGGAAGATCTTCGGCAGCGGCCAGGGGGGCGTGTAGCTTTCCAGCCGCTCGACCGCGCGCGGAGAAAGGATCAGCATCCCGTGCGCCGCCTCGCCGCCCAGCACCTTCTGCCAGGAGAAGGTGGTGACATCCAGCTTGTCCCAGGGCAGCTCCATGGCGAAGGCGGCCGAGGTGGCATCGCAGATGGTCAGCCCCTTGCGATCGGCCGGGATGACCGCACCGTCCGGCACCCGCACGCCGCTTGTGGTCCCGTTCCAGGTGAAGACGACGTCCTTGTCGAAATCCACCTGCGAGAGGTCCACGATCTGGCCGTAATCGGCCTCGCGCACCGTGGCGTCCAGCTTCAGCTGCTTGACCACATCCGTCACCCAGCCCTTGCCGAAGCTCTCCCAGGCGAGCATCTCGACAGGCCGGGCGCCAAGCAGGCTCCACAGCGCCATTTCCACCGCACCGGTATCCGAGGCCGGCACGATTCCGATCTTGTAATCGGCGGGGACTTCCAGAATTTCCCGTGTTTCTTCAATGGCCTGTTTCAGCTTGGCCTTGCCGATCGCAGCCCGGTGCGAACGCCCCAGGGGCGCATCGGCAAGCGACTGCAGGGTGAAGACGGGAGGTTTGGCACAAGGGCCGGAGGAAAAACGCGGATTGGCCGGCCGCGCAGCCGGGGTGTTCGTGACCATCGGTAGTATCCTTCCAGATAAGCGCCCCTCGTTGGGGAGGGGTGTCCCGCCGCCGCCAATAAGCGTGCGGCGCATCTTTCGCAAGTGCAAAATCGCCGCTATAGCCGCAGCACGACATCGCGGAGCCTGCCCCATGCATATCATCACCCTTCTGACATCTCCCGCCGCGCCCCGGCTCGACCCGGCCCTGGTGGACAGCCTGCGCAACGCCTGGGGCGGCGGCACCGCCCAGTGGCTGGCGCCCGACGAGGCGGCGGAGTTTCCCCTGCCCGAACGCCCCGGCAATTTCTGGCAGGTCTGGGAAACCCTGCAGGAAATGGGGGTCGATCTGGTGCTTCAGCCCGCCGAAGGGCGCAGGAAGAGGATGCTGCTGGCCGACATGGACAGCACCATGATCGAGCAGGAATGCATCGACGAACTGGCCGCCCATGCCGGGGTGGGGGGCCGCGTGGCCGAGATCACCGCCCGCGCAATGAATGGCGAGCTGAATTTCGAAGCCGCGCTGAAAGAGCGGGTCGGCCTGCTGAAAGGGCTCGATTCCTCAGCAATAGAGACTGTTCTGAAAGAAAGAATCACCTTCATGCCCGGCGGGCGCGAGCTTGTCGCCACCATGCGTGCGGCCGGGGCGCATACGGTGCTGGTTTCGGGCGGCTTCACCGCCTTCGCCGCGGCGGTGGCCGAGAGGCTGGGATTTCACGAATTCCGCGCCAACCGGCTGGTGGTCGAGAACGGCAGGCTCACGGGGCAGGTAGCCGAGCCGGTCCTCGGCCGCGACGCCAAGGTCGCCGCCCTGCGCGAAATCACCGCCCGCCTGCGGCTGAGCGCGGCCGACGTGCTGGCGGTGGGAGACGGGGCCAATGATCTGCCCATGCTCGGGCTGGCCGGCACCGGCGTGGCCCTGCACGCAAAGCCCGCCGTCGCCGCCGAATGCGACATCCGCATCAACCATGGCGATCTGACGGCGCTGCTCTACCTTCAGGGCTATTCCCGCGACGAGTTCGTCACCTGAAACGGGCCGCGCCCGGC
>WFPZ01000102.1 GCA_015487335.1 Paracoccaceae bacterium | reverse complement strand
AGGGTGCACCGCATCGGCCGGGTGGTGGCGGGCGAGGGGGTGCATTACCGGGGCGCGCTTTCGTGAAGAAACGGGTGGCGATCCTGATCTCGGGCTCCGGCTCCAACATGGAGGCGCTGGTGCGCGCGATGGCCCGCCCCGACTACCCGGCCGAGCCGGTGCTGGTGCTCTCCAACCGCCCCCATGCCGGCGGGCTGGCCCGGGCCGAGGCGCTCGGGGTGCCCACCGCGGTGGTCGATCACCGCCCCTTCGGGCAGGACCGTGCCGCCTTCGAGGCGGCGCTGAACGAGGCGCTGGAGGCGGCCCGGCCCGACATCCTGTGCCTGGCCGGGTTCATGCGCATTCTCACCGGGGGCTTCATCTCGAAATGGCGGGGGCGGATGCTCAACATCCACCCCTCGCTTCTGCCCCGCTACCGCGGCCTCGACACCCATGCCCGGGCGATCGCCGCCGGCGACAGGCAGGCGGGCTGCTCCGTGCACGAGGTGACGGCCGAGCTCGACGGCGGGCCGGTCCTCGGCCAGGCGCGGCTGGACATCCGCCCCGACGACACCCCCGAAACGCTTGCCGCGCGTGTCCTGAAGCTGGAGCACCGGCTCTACCCGCTGGTGCTGGAGCGTTTCGCCCGCGGCCGGCGCGAGCGTATCGATCTTGCCGTGGAGGGGTGAGCCGGAGGCGCGGGAGCGGGATTGCGGCCGGCTCTGGCCATTGCCGGCGATATTGCCTATCAGGGCTGTCAACCGGCGCGAGAACGAAAAAGCGACCCGAATGATCACGATAACCACGACCGATGCCCTGGCGGACTTCTGCGAGAAGGCCAGGGGGCATGAATATGTCACCGTTGACACCGAGTTTCTCCGCGAACGCACCTATTACTCCCGGCTGTGCCTGGTGCAGCTGGCGGTTCCCGGCGAGGCCCCGGATGACGCGGTTCTGGTGGATCCGCTGGCCGAGGGGCTGTCGCTTGAGCCGCTGGTCGGGCTTTTGCGCGACGAGCGGGTGGTCAAGGTGTTTCACGCCGCCCGCCAGGACCTGGAAATCTTCTTCGTCGAATACGGGGTAATCCCCAGGCCGCTGTTCGACACCCAGGTGGCGGCCATGGTCTGCGGATTCGGCGATCAGGTGGGCTACGAAACCCTGGTGCGCAAGATCGCCCGCGCGCCGCTGGACAAGACCTCGCGCTTCACCGACTGGTCGCGCCGCCCGCTGTCGGAGGCGCAGAAGGCCTATGCGCTGGCCGACGTCACCCATCTGCGCACCATCTACGAAACTCTAGCCGAGCAGATCCGCAGGACCGGCCGGCAGGACTGGGTGGAGGAGGAGCTTCAGGTTCTGACCAGCCCGGAGACCTACATCATCCGCCCCGAAGATGCCTGGAAGAGGGTCAAGACGCGCACCAGTTCGGGGAAGTTTCTCGCCGTGGTGCGCGAGCTGGCGCGCTTTCGCGAGGAATATGCCCAGAACCGAAACATCCCGCGCAACCGGGTGTTCAAGGATGATGCGCTGCTGGAACTGGCCTCGACGAGGCCCGCCACGCTGCAGGATCTGGGGCGCTCGCGGCTGCTGTTGCGCGAGGCGCGCAAGGGGCCGATCGCCGAGGGCATCCTCGAGGCGATCCGCGCCGGGCTGGCCTGCCCCCCCGAGGACTACCCCAGGCCGTCCAACGGGCGCGAACAGATGCAGGTGAACCCGGCGCTGGCCGATCTGCTGCGGGTGCTGCTCAAGGCGAAATCGGAATCCGCCGGCGTGGCGCAGAAGCTGATCGCCTCGGCCGCCGAGCTGGACATGCTGGCCTCGGGCCGGCGCGACGTGCCGGCCCTGCGCGGCTGGCGGCGCAAGGTGTTCGGCGAGGATGCCCTGCGGCTGTGCGAGGGGCGGGTGGGCCTGGCCCTGCGCGGCAGGAACGTGGATGTGATCGAGCTGGAACCGGCCGAAGGCGCCGGCGGCTGAGCGCTCTGCCGGACTTCATGCCCCCGGCGGGGATATTTGCAAGGCATTGAAGGGAGGATGCCGTGCAGCCGTTTGCCGGGTGACGGAGCAGCCGTGATTCGGGCGCGGCCCGGAGCCGGATGCCGAATGCGCAGGCGGCTTGCCCCCTTTCCAGGCCAAAACCGGATTGCGCGAAAAGACAAGGCCGGACTGGACCTTTCGGGCGCGGATGCTTAGGTGGTGGCCGGAAACGGAGGGATGCATGGCCAGCGAAGCGTTCGAAGAGATTGCCGAGACGTTCGGTTTTCTCGACGACTGGGAAGACCGCTACCGTCACGTGATCGATCTGGGCAAGGCGATGGCGCCGCTGGAGGAAAACCTGCGCGTGCCCGCCACCAAGGTGCACGGCTGCGCCAGCCAGGTGTGGATCGTGCCCGAGATCGAGGGTGAGGGCGAGGCGGCGGTGTTCACCTTCCGCGGCGACTCCGACGCGATGATCGTGCGCGGGCTGATCGCGATCCTGCAGGCGCTCTATTCGGGGTTGACCGTGGGCGAGGTGCTGGCGGTGGACGCCCCGCGCGAACTGGCGCGGCTGGGGCTTGACGAGCATCTCTCCTCGCAGCGCTCCAACGGGCTGCGTGCCATGGTGGAGCGCATCCGCACCCTGGCGCAGAAGGCGCTGGAGCAGGGCGCGGCCTGAACGCGCCGGGCTGCCAGCTGATCTGCCGGGGCGGCGGCGAGCGTCTCCGACCGGGTTTCCTGGCCCCGTTGTCGTGTGAGCTGCGGGGCGAAAGCCTGTGGTTTTTCCCGGCACCCACCGGCTGAAGGGCGGGCGGGGCGCTCAGGCCCCCTGGGTGAGGGTGGCGAACAGGCGCGGCAGTTTCTCCGGCAGGCGCTCTACCCGGTCGACGATGGTGAAGTTGTTCTCGCCGAAGATGCGCGCCACGTAGCGGTCGGCCTGGGGGTCCAGTGTCAGGCAGTAGCTGTGGATGCCCTCCCGGG